>JAKFUQ010000026.1 GCA_021732645.1 Rhizobacter sp.
AAGGTCCATGAGACCTTGATTCCTCAAGCAAGCCTAAACTCGCTCAATTCATCTCGGCACTCGCCTTCAAACGCCCACGCTTATCGGCTGTTGATTGTTAAAGAATTCAGCCTCTCGGCTTCGACCCAAACTCGCTTCGGAGTTTGAACCGGGCTTGCGATCCTACATCGCCTCGGGTATCTCGGACAACGTGCGCTAAGTCATTAACTCCGCTCACCAGCAACCCCAGTCCCCGCTCCACCTGACATCAGCGAAGCCCTCGACTGTAGCACAGGTTTCAGCAGCGTAACAGGCTTGGTGGGCGGTGCAGGGTTCGAACCTGCGACTTCCACCGTGTGAAGGTGGCACTCTACCGCTGAGTTAACCGCCCGAATCGCCGGTGCGCGGCACCCTTAAGGGATGCCTTCACACACTCGCAATTTAGCCCTTTAGTGTGCCACAGACTTGGCCCACATCGCCCCACCCTTGCATGCCTTTTCCAGCTCATCGAGCATCGCATCGTGGCCTGCCAACTCGCTGTCACAGGCAGTGACCACGGGAAGTGTGAACTGGCGCAGGTCCAGCGTTTCGATGACCTCGACATGCACCGGCGCATCGTCTACCTCTACCGCCAGCGACTTCTGGCCGCGCGTCATTCGCAGGTAGACCTCTGCCAGCAGACCCGCATCGAGCAACGCGCCGTGCAGTGCCCGGTTGCTGTTGTCGACTTCGAGGCGCTTGCACAGGGCGTCGAGCGAGTTGGCTTTGCCGGGAAACAACTCACGGGCCATCGTCAAGCTGTCGGTGATCTTGTCGACGCCTAGTGCGAACTTCGGCCGACTTAATCGGCCCAGCTCGTGATCGAGGAAGCTGATGTCGAAACTGGCGTTGTGGATCACCACCTCCGCACCATCGACAAAATCCAGCAATTCACCAACAACGGCCTCAAACAGCGGCTTGCCACTTAAAAATTCATCGGTGAGTCCGTGAATGCGCAAGGCATCGGGATGGCTGGAGCGCTGCGGGTTGAGATACAGGTGAAGGTTGCGCCCGGTGAGGCGCCGGTCCAACAGTTCTACGCAACCAATTTCGACAATGCGATCACCGGCGTGAGGGCTCAGACCTGTGGTTTCGGTGTCCAGGAAAACCTGTCTCATCGCACGCCTTTCAATGACAACCCTGCATCGAGCATCAGGCCCTGGCCGGCAACCGCGCGGGCGCCTGGAAGCTTCCATGCCGACCCATCCAGACCAGCGCCGCGCCCGCCAGAACCATCGGCACGCACAACCACTGGCCCATGCTCATGTCGAGCGCAAGCAGGCCTAGAAAGCTGTCTGGCTCACGGAAGTACTCGGCGATGAAGCGCAAGCTGCCGTAGCCGATCAGGAACATCCCCGACACGATGCCGAGCTGCCGCGGCTTGCGTGCGTAAACCCAAAGCAGCACGAACAACAACAGGCCTTCGAGCAAAAACTGGTAGATCTGTGATGGGTGCCGAGGAAAGTCGAACCCCGACTGTGGAAACACCATCGCCCAAGGCAGCGAAGGGTCGGCTGCGCGCCCCCACAGCTCACCGTTGATGAAATTGCCCATGCGGCCCGATGCCAGCCCGGTCGGCACACAGGGCGCGATCAGGTCGGTGACTTCGAGGAAGTGCCGCCCGTGAGCGCGTGCAAACCACCACATCGCCGTCAGCACACCGAGCAGCCCGCCATGAAAGGCCATGCCGCCCTTCCAGACCGCGAAGATCTCAAGTGGGTTGGCCAGGTAATGCCCCGGCTTGTAGAACAGAACGTAGCCCAGCCGGCCGCCGATCACGACACCGATCACGCCGTAGAACAGCAGGTCTTCGACGTCCCGCCGCGTCCAGCCGACGCTTGCGAACTGGGGCTGCTTCGTGCGCAGCGAAGCGAGCCACAGGAACAACCCGAAGGCGACGAGATACGTCAGGCCGTACCAATGAATCTGCAGAGGCCCGAGCGACACGGCCACGGGGTCGAACTGGGGATGCACGAGCATCAGGAATCTTTCGGGCGGGACGGGTTTGCAAGCGCTGATTGTGAAGGCTGTGCCTGCGCCGCTCGCACATGGCCGACAAAGCGCTGCACCACTGGTGAAGCCCCTTCGCGCCACACCAGGCTGGTGTCGCAAGACAGTGGCGCGTCGCTCAGTGCGCGATAGACAACGCCTGGGCGCTGCAACTGCATCAACGACGCCGGAACCCACGCCACGCCGATGCCGGCCGACACCAGGTTGACGATGGTCTGCATCTGATTCGCCTCCTGCGCGATCAGTGGGGTCAGGCCGCACGCGCGGTAATGGCCGACGATGGCATCGAACAACGACGGTGCGATCGCTCTCGGGAAAATCACCAGCGGCTCGGCCGCAATGCGCTCGAACGTCAGCGCGCGCCGTGCCGTCAGCGGATGCCGATCGGGCAGCGCCATCACCAGCGGTTCACGCAGCGCGCGCCAGACCTGCAAGCCCGGTGGCGTGGCCCCTTTCGCATGCAGCACGAAGCCGGCGTCGATCTCGCCGGATGCGAACGCGTCGAGTTGAACGTCGAGCGTCGCCTCGCGCAGCGCCAGCACGACGTCCGGGTTGGCGTGTCGGAACGACCGCAACCACTCGGGCAGCGGGCCGTAGGCAATGCTCGACACAAACGCCAGCCGGAGTCGGCCTGACAGCCCCGCGGCTGCGGCCTGCGCCTGGCGCGGCAGGTCGTCGGCGACTTGCAGCATACGCTGCACTTCCGGCAGCAACGCCCGACCGGCAGGCGCCAGCGCCACCGAGCGTTGCGTGCGCTCGAACAGCGGCGCCCCCAGCCTGCGCTCCAACGCCTGAATCGCCATCGTCAGCGGTGGCTGCGTCATGTTCAACCGCTGCGCCGCTCGCCCGAAGTGCAGTTCTTCGGCCAATACGAGGAACTGGCGCCACGCTCGCAGCTCGGTCATTGATACTCTCCAAAGATCAATACGCAGTCGACAATATATTGGACTGAGCCTGGCGCCGTGGCGATACTTCGCATCCCGACATCGCCAGGAGGCTCTGATGGCCATCAATCGCCGCTCCAAGAACATCACCGAAGGTGTCGCCCGCGCACCGAACCGCTCGATGTACTACGCCCTCGGCTACGAGGAAGGCGATTTCAAGAAGCCGATGATCGGCGTGGCCAACGGCCATTCGACGATCACGCCCTGCAATTCGGGCCTGCAGAAGCTGGCCGATGCGGCCGTTGCGGGCATCGAAGCGGCGGGCGGCAATGCGCAGATCTTCGGCACGCCGACGATTTCCGACGGCATGGCCATGGGCACCGAGGGCATGAAGTACAGCCTGGTGTCGCGCGAAGTCATCGCCGACTGCATCGAGACCTGCGTCGGTGGCCAACGGATGGACGGCGTGCTGGTGGTCGGCGGCTGCGACAAGAACATGCCCGGCGGGATGATGGGCATGCTGCGCGCGAATGTGCCGGCCATTTACGTTTACGGCGGCACCATCCTGCCCGGCCGCTACAAGGGCCAGGACCTGAACATCGTCAGCGTATTCGAGGCGGTCGGCCAGTTCAGCGCCGGCAACATGAGCGAGGAAGACTTCTGCCAGATCGAACGCCGCGCCATCCCCGGCAGCGGCTCCTGCGGCGGCATGTACACCGCCAACACGATGAGTTCGTCGTTCGAGGCGCTGGGCATGAGCTTGCCGTTTTCGTCGACGATGGCCAACGTCGAAGACCCGATCGTTGCCCACACACAGGAGGCCGCGCGCGTGCTGGTCGAGGCGGTCAAGGCTGATTTGAAGCCGCGCGACATCGTCACACGGCGCAGCATCGAAAACGCGGTGGCCGTGATCATGGCGACCGGCGGCTCGACCAACGCAGTGCTGCACTTCCTGGCCATCGCCCACGCGGCCGAGGTCGAGTGGAGCATCGACGACTTCGAGCGGGTGCGCCGCAAGGTGCCGGTGCTGTGCGACCTGAAGCCCAGCGGGCGTTACCTGGCGATTGACCTGCACCGCGCAGGCGGCATTCCGCAGGTGATGAAGACGCTGCTCGCGGCCGGTTTGCTGCATGGCGACTGCATGACCATCACCGGCAAAACGGTGGCCGAGAACCTGGCCGACATTCCCGACGTGCCGCGTGCCGACCAGGACGTGATCCGCCCGATCGGCAACCCGATGTACGCCGAAGGGCACCTCGCCATCCTGAAAGGCAACCTGTCACCCGAAGGCTGCGTCGCCAAGATCACCGGCCTGAAGAACCCGGTGATCACCGGGCCGGCGCGGGTGTTCGACGACGAGCAATCGGCACTCGCCGCGATCATGGCGAAGAAAATCGTCGCCGGTGACGTGATGGTGCTGCGCTACCTGGGCCCGAAGGGTGCGCCGGGCATGCCGGAGATGCTGGCACCGACCGGCGCTCTGATCGGTCAGGGCCTGGGCGAGTCGGTCGGCCTGATCACCGACG
Source organism: Rhizobacter sp. (assembly GCA_021732645.1). Lineage (GTDB taxonomy): Bacteria > Pseudomonadota > Gammaproteobacteria > Burkholderiales > Burkholderiaceae_C > PBB1. The sequence goes on from JAKFUQ010000026.1 coordinate 4,439, forward strand.
GCCGCTTCTCAGGCGGCACCTGGGGCATGGTGGTCGGGCATGTGGCACCAGAGGCCTACGCGGGCGGTTTGATCGCGCTGGTGCAAGAAGGTGACTCGATCACCATCGACGCGCACACGCTGAGCCTGCAACTCAACGTCAGCGATGCAGAGATCGCCCGTCGCCGTGCGGCATGGTCACCGCCTGCGCCGCGCTACACCCGCGGCGTGCTGGCCAAGTTCGCGCGCAACGCATCGAGCGCGAGTTCAGGTGCGGTGCTCGACAAGTTCGAGTGAATCTGACAGTGCAGCGCTGAGACGTTCAGCGCTTGCGTCGACTTTTCGGATCCATGCCCAACGCTTCCATGTTGTCCTGGCGACGCTTTTTCTTGCGGTCTTCCATCTTGTCGATCTCGCGCTGCTTGGTCCATCCCGAGGCGTCGGCGTAGGCCCACCAGATCACCGCCAGCCCAAACGGCCACAGCACCGCCCAATACGACCACTCGCCGAAAGGCCCGAACTCAGCGAGCTTCAAGATCAGCAACAAGACGCCCAACACCACCATGTACACGGCTATCCCCTTGATCCGTCAGGGCGGCACTGGCATCGGCCAGCCAACCCACTGTCTTACACTCTTCCAGCGACACGTATTTCAGCACGCCCTGTCAACAAACGCCATCGCCTGCACGTTCAGTTAACCAGTCCAACTCTTTCAAAGCCATCGCCATGAAGATTGCCCTTTCTTTGATTTCCACCCTCTTGGTCAGCACATCCGCCTTCGCCAGTGCCGAGTTGGCTGAGAAGAAAGGCTGCGTGGCTTGCCATGCCGCTGACAGCAAACGCATTGGGCCGTCGTACAAAGACGTGGCTGCGAAGTACGCTGGCAACAAGGAAGTCGTTGCGACGCTGGCCGCCAAGGTGGTCAAGGGCGGTGGCGGCGTGTGGGGCACGATTCCGATGCCTGCCAACACGCAGGTGACCGCAGCCGAAGCCAAGACCCTGGTGCAGTGGATCCTGACGGCGAATTGACGCTGGTACTCGCTCGCTGAATCACTGGGTGATTGCCACAGGCCACCCTTCCTGAGAAAAGCCCCGCATGCGGGGCTTTTTCTTTGCGAACCATGCAACATGGTTCAGTACGCCTGCCCCAGCTGATCCAGGATGGCCGGGTTCTCCAACGTGCTGGTGTCCTGCGTCACCGCCTCGCCCTTGGCAACCGAGCGCAGCAGGCGGCGCATGATCTTTCCGGAGCGGGTTTTGGGCAGGTTGTCGCCGAAGCGGATGTCCTTGGGCTTGGCGATCGGGCCGATCTCTTTGCCGACCCAGTCGCGCAGTTGCTTGGCGATTGCCTTGGCTTCGTCGCCCATCGGGCGCGAACGCTTCAGCACCACAAACGCGCAAATCGCCTCGCCGGTGGTGTCGTCGGGCCGGCCTACCACTGCGGCTTCTGCCACCAGATCGGTGCAGCTGACCAGCGCGGACTCGATCTCCATCGTGCCCATCCGGTGGCCCGACACGTTCAGTACGTCATCAATGCGGCCGGTGATGGTGAAGTAGCCGGTATGGGCGTCGCGGATCGCGCCGTCGCCTGCCAGGTAATACCGGCCCTGGAAATCGTCGGGGTAATAACTTTTCACAAAGCGCTGGGGGTCGCCCCAGATGGTGCGGATCATGCTCGGCCACGGCTTCTTCACGACCAGGATGCCACCCTGCCCATTCGGCACATCCTTGCCTGTCTCGTCCACGATGGCGGCCTGGATGCCGGGAAACGGCAACGTACACGAGCCCGGCACCAACGGTGTGGCACCGGGCAACGGCGTGATCATGTGGCCGCCGGTTTCGGTCTGCCAAAAGGTGTCGACGATCGGGCAACGGCCGCCGCCGATGTGCTGGTGGTACCACTCCCAGGCGGCCGGGTTGATGGGCTCGCCGACCGAGCCCAGGATGCGCAAGCTGCTCAGGTCGTAATTCCTCGGGTGGACCGCTGGCGTGCTTTCGGCAGCCTTGATCAGCGAACGGATCGCGGTCGGTGCCGTGTAGAAGATGCTGACCTTGTGCTTTTGGATCGTCTTCCAGAACCGTCCGGCGTCGGGGTAGGTCGGGATGCCCTCGAACACGACCTGCGTGGCGCCGAGCGCCAGCGGGCCATAAGCGATGTAGGTGTGGCCGGTGACCCAGCCGATGTCGGCGGTGCACCAGAAGATGTCGGTGGGCTTCAGGTCGAAAGTCCACTTCGTGGTCAGCATCGCGTGCAGCAGGTAGCCACCGGTCGAGTGCTGGACTCCTTTGGGCTTGCCGGTCGAGCCCGAGGTGTACAGCAGGAAAAGCGGGTGCTCGGCGCCGACCCATGCGGGTTCGCAGAAGGTCGGCTGCGCCTCGGTCACCTCGTGCAGCCACAGATCGCGAGCATGCCACGCGACCTTGCCGCCGGTACGTCGGTAGACGATGACGTCCTTCACGGTGTCGCAGGCGCCCGATGCCAGCGCCTCGTCGACGATGGCTTTGAGTGGCAGCGACTTGCCACCGCGCAGTTGCTCGTCGGCGGTGATGACCAGCACCGCGCCCGTGTCCTTGATGCGGTCCTGCAGGCTTTGCGCCGAGAAGCCACCAAACACCACCGAGTGGGTGGCGCCGATGCGCGCGCAGGCTTGCATCGCAACGATGCCTTCGACGCTCATCGCCATGTAGATCACGACGCGATCGCCCTGTTGGATGCCGCGCGCTTTCAAGGCGTTGGCCAACTGACAGGTGCGTGACAACAGCTGGCGGTAAGTGACGTGCGTCACTTCACCGCCATCGGCCTCGAAAATGAGAGCGGCCTTGTCGCCCAGCCCTTCCTCAACCTGCCGGTCAAGGCAGTTCCACGATGCATTCAGCGTGCCATCTTCAAACCACTTGAAGAACGGCGGATTGCTGTCGTCCAGGGAGCGGGTGAACGGGGTCTTCCAGATGAGCGTCTCGCGCGCCAGACGGGCCCAGTAACCGGCGTAGTCTGCTTCGGCTTCGGCGCAAAGCGCCAGGTACTGCGCCATGCCCGACACATGGGCATCGCGGGCCAGATCGGTCGGCGGAAGGTACTGCTTCGCCGCGGCGGTTTCACTCATTCGTTGTCTCCTGCTGTTCGTTGTTCTGGCCGCAGCCCTCAACCACACACCTACCTACAATCGCAGCGGTGGTGAAGAGAACCTTGTGTCATGTCGGCGCAGAGGTTCCCGCCCGCCGCCCTGAACGAGCATGCCCATGAGCCTTCCAACCCCGCCGAATCAGACCCGCAAACTGCGGCCGCTGCCCGCGGCGATCTTCGCCACCCGCTGGCTGCAATTGCCGCTTTACCTTGGTCTGATCTTGGCACAGGCGGTCTACGTTTTCCATTTCTGGGTCGAGCTGGTGCACCTGATCGAAGCGGTGTTCGGCAGCGAAAAAGCCCTCGCCGCGCTGGTTCAGAGCATTGGTTATCAACTCGCGCCCATCAAGGACGCCGCGGGTGCGGTGATCGGCTACGAAGCCCCCAAGTTGAACGAAACCGTGATCATGCTCGTCGTGCTGGCGCTGATCGACGTGGTCATGATTTCCAACCTGTTGATCATGGTCATCATCGGCGGCTACGAGACCTTCGTGTCGCGCATGGGCCTGGAAGAGCATCCCGACCAGCCCGAGTGGCTGAGCCACGTGAATGCGTCGGTGCTGAAGGTGAAGCTGGCCACGGCGATCATCGGCATCAGCTCGATACACCTGCTGAAGACCTTCATCAGCGCCGGCAACTACAGCGAGAAGGTGCTGCTGTGGCAAACCATGATCCACATCACCTTCTTGTTGTCTGCCATCGCCATTGCCGCGACCGACCGCCTGATGTCGAACGCGACCGCGCAAAAATCGCACTGATCGCTTCGCGCCTGAGAGTCCACCACCCATGACCATCCTCCGCCACGACGATCTCGTCGAGTCGATCTCTGCTGCGCTTCAGTACATCAGCTACTACCACCCTGCTGATTACATTTCGCACCTCTCGCGGGCCTACGAGGCCGAGCAGAGCCCGGCGGCCAAGGACGCGATTGCGCAGATCCTGACCAATTCGAAGATGTGCGCCGAAGGCCGTCGGCCGATCTGCCAGGACACCGGCATCGTCAACGTGTTCCTGAAGATCGGCATGGACGTGCGCTTCGAGGGCTTCAGCGGCAGCATCGAGGATGCCGTCAACGCGGGCGTGCGCCGCGGCTACCTGACCCCCGACAACGTGCTGCGCGCGAGCATCGTGGCCGATCCGCATTTCGAGCGCAAGAACACCAAGGACAACACGCCGGCCGTCGTCCACATGACAGTGGTGCCGGGCAACACGGTGGACGTGCAGGTCGCGGCCAAGGGTGGCGGCAGCGAGAACAAGAGCAAGTTCGTGATGCTGAACCCGAGCGACAGCCTGGTCGACTGGGTGATGAAAACCGTGCCGACGATGGGCGCCGGCTGGTGCCCGCCCGGCATGCTGGGCATCGGCATCGGCGGCACCGCCGAGAAGGCGATGCTGATGGCCAAAGAGATCCTGATGGATCCGATCGACATGTACGAGCTGAAGGCGCGCGGCCCGGTCAACAAGACCGAGGAATTGCGCATCCAGCTGTGCGACCAGATCAACGCCCTGGGCATCGGCGCACAGGGCCTGGGCGGCCTGACCACCGTGCTCGACGTGAAGATCGCGATGTACCCGACGCATGCGGCCAGCAAGCCGGTGGCCATGATCCCGAACTGTGCCGCCACGCGCCACGCGCACTTCGTGCTTGACGGCTCAGGCCCCGCCTACATCGACCCGCCGAGCCTCGACCTGTGGCCCGACGTGCACTGGCAGCCCGACTACAACAAGAGCAAAAAAGTCGACCTGAACAGGCTGACCAAGGCCGAGGTCGCCAGTTGGAAGCCGGGCGACACGCTGCTGCTGTCCGGCAAGATGCTGACCGGCCGCGATGCGGCGCACAAGCGCATCCAGGACATGCTCGCCAAGGGCGAACAACTGCCGGTGGATTTCACCGACCGCGTCATCTACTACGTCGGCCCGGTCGATCCGGTGCGCGATGAGGTGGTCGGCCCGGCCGGCCCCACCACCGCGACGCGGATGGACAAGTTCACCGAGATGATGCTGGCCGAAACCGGCCTGATCGGCATGATCGGCAAAGCCGAGCGTGGCCCGGCCGGCATTGCTGCCATCAAGAAACACAAGAGCGCGTATTTGATGGCGGTGGGCGGCGCGGCCTACTTGGTCAGCAAGGCGATCAAGCAGGCCAGGGTGGTCGGCTTCGCCGACCTGGGGATGGAGGCCATTTACGAGTTCGACATCACCGACATGCCGGTGACTGTGGCTGTCGACTCCAACGGCACCTCGGTACACGAGACCGGACCACGGGAATGGCAGGCGAAGATCGGGAAGATTCCCGTCGTCGTCGGCTGAGTTGGCCCTGGCGCGACGAGTTGCCGCTTCCGGGCCCGTGTTTTTTGTCGCATGCAGCGACTACCGGCGCCTCGTAGAATGAAATGATGTGCATATTTCGCATGCTGCTGGTGATGCTGTCCATGGCGCTGGTCGGGTTTGGCCACGCGGCGGGTCCCCACACAAGCACGTTGCTGGTGACGGCGGCACACGCACCCGACGGTGTCGCGGATGCTTCGTTGACGGCACGGGATGCAAGCTCAACCGGCGAAGCAGCGCTCGGCGAGCCAACGCCGCCAGCGGCAGAAGGCGGTGCGGCAGATCCCGTCGGCTTGCTGCACCCTGAGGCGAGCGCTCCGCCATCATCACGGGTGTCGGCCTGGCCCGGCCCCCCTGCCGGGCCGGACTGGATGGCCCCCTACCTGGACGGACCGCAGCGTCCGCCGCGCGCACTCCTCGTCCTCGCGTGAGGTACAGCGCGGCGCAAGCCGCGATACCTTTCCCGCCTCACCATCGCAACGCACCGCGTGCCCCACTCGCACGGCGATGCAGCCCCATTTTCACAAGCTTTGTTTTTCCGAAGGAATCACCATGAATCCCGCTTTTACCTCCTCGCCTGTCCCCTCTGTTGGCTTGGCCGTCGTTGCCGAGCGCAACCGCGTGTTGCGCAACACCTACTGGCTGCTGGCGCTGTCGATGGTGCCCACCGTGCTGGGCGCCTGGATCGGCGTGACCACCGGCATCGCCAGCTTGATGTCGCCAGGCATCAGCCTGGTCGTGTTCCTGGCAGGCGCTTTCGGCTTCATGTACGCGATCGAGAAAACCAAGAACTCGGCCGCAGGCGTGCCTGTGCTGCTGGGCTTCACCTTCTTCATGGGCCTGATGCTCTCGCGCATGGTGGGCGCAGTGCTGGGCCTGTCCAACGGTGCCAGCCT
>JAKFUQ010000037.1 GCA_021732645.1 Rhizobacter sp.
GAAGCGAGGCCGCGAGCAAGCCGGCCGGGATCGCCGCCTGCGCGGCTTCGAGCACGCGGTCTTCGAGGTCGCCCACGGGTGGATCGGGCGTGTCGTCGTCATTCGATGGGTCGTCATCGTCGGGCGTCGGAGGCTCCGGCGTGTCTTCCGGTGGCGGATCGCTGGCCTCTTCAGGTTCAGGAGGCGTCTCGGGCGCCTCGTCTTCGTTCGGCGGCGGCTCGGCCGGTGGGGCCGGCACCTGGGTGGCGCGCGGCGCCAATACCAGCACAGCGGCCAGCTGGGCATCGTCGTCGGTGATGCGCAGCCGACCGTCGAGCGCCGCCGACGCGCGCGCCACACGCACGGCCAGCAGCGGCGCGCGCAGCGAGGCGACACCGAGCGCCAGCGCGGTCGACACCAGCGCCTGCACGATCTCGGCAGGCGCTTCGATCTGCGGCAGCAAGGCGCGCGCGGCGGCCACGTCAGCGGCGCTCCAGCCCGGCATGTCGGCGAGGTCTTGTTCCAGCGCACGCTCATCGTCCGTGCGGCCCGCCGTGTCGATCACGGGATGCAGATCGACCGAAAACGCCAACCTATCCTGCAAGGCGGGCGCCACGCGTTCGTCATCGGCGAGGCCTTCATCGAGCGCGATCACGCCGAAGCGGGTGGCGTGGCGCGTGGCCAGGCCGTCGCGTTCGAGCGCGACTTCCTGGGTGTCAAGCACCGCCGCCAGCCGGGCCGCGGTGGCCGGCGCCAGGCGCTCGGCCATCGCCAGCAGCACGATACCGCCATCGGCCGCTGTCAGCACACCCTGCTGCGCAATGGGCCGCCCGGCCTGCAGCGTGGCCGCCAGATCGAGCCCACCGAGCAAGCGCTCGTCATTGATGTGCAAAGGCACCCGGCGCTTCGGCGTGCCCTCGGGCAGCAGCTCGTTCAAGCAACGCAGCCAGCCGTCTCGTGCCGGACCCGACAGCGCGCGCATCACCACACCGCCGGTGCCGACCGGATCGACGGCGAACAGCGCCGCCACATGCAGTGCCGCGACCGACAGCGTGGGCTGTGCACAGCGCCAGCCTTGCTCTGCCGATACCGCTCGCGCGTTGGCGCCGGGTAGGGCCCGGGTCATGCCCCGAACAGTTCCGCCACCGCGCGGTCGACGCGCACCGTGGATCCCGCGTCATCGAGCGGGTTGCGGCGCAGGCGGTGGCGCAACGCTGGCGGTGCGACCCGCCTCAGGTGGGCATCGAGCACCAACTTGTCGCCCTGCAAGGCGGCCAGCGCACGGGCGGCGCGTATCAGCGTGAGTTCGCCGCGCAGGCCGTCGGTGCCAAGCGCCATGCACAGCTGTGCCGCGCGCTCCAGCGCCGCGTCGGGCACGGACACTTCGGCAAGGTGCGACTTGCCTTTGACGATGCTGCGGCGCACCCGCTCGTCTTCCTTCTTCCATTGGTCGGTGAAGCCCGCCGGGTCGCGCTCGAACTGATCGCGTCGGCGCACGACTTCGACGCGTGAAGGCAGGTCGGTCGGTGTCTTGACCTCCACCGACAAGCCGAAGCGGTCCAGCAGTTGTGGGCGCAACTCGCCTTCTTCGGGGTTGCCACTGCCGACCAGCACGAAGCGCGCGGGGTGGCGCACGCTCAGGCCTTCGCGCTCGACGACGTTCTCACCCGAGGCGGCCACGTCGATCAGCAGATCGACCAGGTGGTCTTCGAGCAGGTTCACCTCGTCGATGTAGAGGAAGCCGCGGTTCGCGCGCGCCAGCAGGCCGGGCTCGTAGGCCTTGACGCCTTGCGACAGCGCGCGTTCAAGGTCGAGCGCACCGACCACCCGGTCTTCGGTCGCGCCCAAGGGCAAGTCGACCACCGGCACCGGCACGAGATGCACCTTGGGCTTGGCCGCACCCGCAGGTTCGTGGTCGGGATCGCGGTTGTAGGGGCAACCCACCACGGCGCGCATTTTTGGCAGCATCGCCGCCAGTGCACGCACGGCCGTTGATTTGCCGGTACCGCGGTCACCGAAGACCAGCACGCCGCCCACGCTGGGGTCGACGGCGGCGATCAGGATGGCGAGCTTCATTTCGTCTTGGCCGACGATGGCGGAAAACGGAAACTGCAAAGGCATGGGCGAGGACGGCTGAAATACAACAAATCACGTTAGCACACGGCCTGCGCCGCCGCGATTCGGATCAGCACCGCTTCACAGCTCCTGTGTCGACAGCCCCGCCTCCGACCTCGCAATCCGGCGCTTCGTGCGGCGGATCGCGCTGATCACGAACAGCGCCACCAGTGGAATCGCCAAGCCGACCGTGATGTCGACATCGAGGTTCACGCCGGCTGCCTGCACCGCGGTCGCGCCATAGCCGACCAGGCCTGCCACGTAGTAGACGATGGCAGCCACCGACAGCCCCTCCACCGTCTGCTGCAAGCGCAACTGCAACTTCGCACGCCGATCCATCGACGCGAGCAGCGCCTGGTTCTGCCGCTCGCGGGCAATGTCGACCCGGGTGGACAGCAAGGCACTGGTCTGGGCCACCCGCTCCGACAGATCATGCAAGCGCTGCGATGCCGTGGTGCAGGTGGCGACAGCGGGGGTAAAGCGACGCGACATGAACTCCTCGATCGTCTGCACGCTGACCAGACGCCGCTCGCGCAACTCATCGATGCGCGCCGTCACCAGTTCAACATAGGCCCGACAAGCGCCGAAGCGGAACTGGCTGGACACGAGCAAGCTTTCAACCTCGGCCGCCAGCCGGGTCAGCTGCCGAAGCAAGGACTCGTCGTCACTGTGCTGGTCTTGCGAGATGCGCCCGGTCAGCTCGGCCAGTGCGCTTTCGATCTCGACGATGCGCGGCAGCTGCTGCCGCGCAATCGGCAATGCCAGCAAGGCCAGCATGCGGTAGGTCTCGATCTCGAACAGGCGCTGCACGATGCGGCCCGCCTGGCGGGGCGTCAGCGCCATATCGAACACCACGAAACGCGCAAAGCCGTCGGCGTGCACGCGGAAGTCGGTGTAAACGATGGCCGCACCGTCGCCGACGATCGAGCCGATGACGATGTTGCCGTCGAACTGCGCGGTCAGCAGCGACATGCCGGGCGCCCCCTCGGGTGCCGCAACCACCTTGGCGTGCGCCGCCATCAGGGTGGTGCCCGGCACGTCGGCCAGCCAGCCGTCGGGCAGGCGCGATGCGGCGGTCTCTTTGAACGGCGACACGCTGCTGCCGCTGATGAATACCGCGTAGATCGAGAACTCGCCGTGGCGCTCCCACTTGAAATCCATCGTGCCCAGCGTGGCGCTGAACTGAGAGGCACCATCCGGTGGGCCGTTCACGCCATGGTTCACGCACAGCGTGGTGATGTGCGCCAGCTCGCGCTCACGCGCCTCCGGGTCGATCAGAACGGCCAGGCATGAGGAGCGGGAAGGCGTCTCCAGAGGCTGAGGCGGCCGGGCATGAACTTCATTGGACAGCGCAAGGCGTCCAGGATGATCGGGGGGCAACATGGGCATGGGCGGCTCGCAACAGCAAGGCCGCAGTATGCCGCGCCACATGACCGCGACGACGCGGGCATGGCATCACGGGGGGGCGTTGAGGTAGGTCTCCACATGGCAGATCAGGGTGTCGGCCGCCTGACGTTCTGCCAGCGCCCCGTGAACGACCACACCAGCCAGCACGAAGTCCAGCTGGTCATGGACGGACTTCCACTTGGCCGCGCTGGGCACCCTCGCATGCAGCGCATCGAACTCTGCGACGATGCCAGCGCAAGCCTGCGACAGTGACCCCTGCGCGATGGCCAGCAGCATGCGCCATTCGGTCAGGCCGACGACACTGAAAAAATCGGGGTCATCGAGCGTCTTGGCAACGAGCGCGCTTTGCACCGCAACCCACTGCTTGGGGACGCGCCAGGCTTTCGCTGGGCGGCCTGGTGCCTGCGAGGTGGCCAGAGCGATCTCGCTGGCCAGCCGGTTCAGCGCCGGGTAGTACCAGTCGGGCAAGCCAGCGTCGCGCCCGAGGCGTTCGGCCGCCGCATAGCAACGCAGCATCTTGCGCAGGGCAGCGTCGGTGTCGGTCGGTCTGCCGGCGACACGTTCGACCATGGCCAGGCGCTTGTAGGCCGATCCGCACAGGCTGTGGCGCTCCATTGTCGGCTGCAATGCCACCAACTGATTCAGCAACTTCAAGGCTGCCGCCAGTTCGGTGCGCGCGCGTCGCGCCGAGGCTGCGTCGTTGACGGACTCCCAAGCCTTGAGCACGCGCAGATGGCCCCACTGCTCGCTGGCCTTCAACGAGGCACTGCCATCATTGACGGCCACTGCACGGGCGTACCAGGCGATGGCAGCGTCGGTGTTGCCAGCGGCGTTCCAGGCCACGCCGAAAGCCTCGGCCACAGCGCCCATGCCGCCCCAGCGCGGGGCAAACTGCGTTTCCAGGTGGCGGATCTTCACCCGCTGGCGTTCCTTGTCACGCGCCTGATGCTCACATTCAATCGCCAGCGTTTCGAGGGCGAGCGCCAGGGCCGGCGCCGACATCACGCCAGCGAACTCGTCAGCCAGTGACGGTGCCGACCGCGGGGCTGCACTGCCGGTGGCGGTGAGCGTCCAGTTCGGGTCGCCGTAACACTGGTAGGCTGCCCACGTGTTGCCGCCCTGTGCGTAGGCTGCCGTGCGCGCCTCGGCCACCGCGTCGATGAAGCGGGCCCCGCGCAACAACGCGCTGTAGAAGCGGGTCGCGAAATGCAACGCGGCCTCGTCGTCGACCGCCCAACCGGCGGCCACCACGCAGCGCACGCCGGTCTCGATCAGCGCTTCGGCCACACCGCTGGCGAAGCGGGTGCGGTCGAAGTTGGTGGTGGCGTCCATCGTCTGCGCCGCGCTGCGGCCGGCCAGATGGCAGCAGTTGACAAACACCAGCTCAGGCACCACGCGCATGCTGCTGATTTCGCACGGCCCGAGGAAGGTGCCGCTGGACAACACGACGCCGCGTGCGTTCTTCGCCCGCGCCAGCGCGCTGGCGGGCGCCGCAGTCGCGTCACCGCCCCACGCGGCAACGCCTTGCCGCGCTTCGCCAGCGCCGTGGTTCTGGTCGTCGGGGGCCTCGCCGTGCCCTGCGATGTGCACGATGCGCCAGTGGCGCGACATCAGCGCGTTGATGATGGTGCGCGCGTCGGGCCCGGGGGTGATCTCATCTTCGGCGTACAGCCCCACCACCTGGCACGGCAGCGACGCGCCTGGCTTGAGCAACAGGTCGTGCACCGCCTTGGCCTCGGTGCGTGCCCCCGGCAACCGTGGGTAGACGGCCGGATCGCACCGCGGCTCACCGATCACCAGCACGTCAGCATCGGGCCGCGCATCGACCACACCGCGCCGGTGGTCCACCGTGGTCAGCGTGCGGATCAGCTTGGCGCGGATCGCCCAGGGCGTGGCGGCAGCGCGCTGACCCTCGGTGCGGCCGGTGACACGGCGCGCATCGCAGTCGGTGTCCAGCAGCTCCCACGGGATGCCTGCAGTCGCGCGATCGACTTGCAGCAGCATCTCGGTGGTGCCGCCCAGAAACGGCTCCAGCTCCAGCGGCACCAGCAGGTTGAACAAGGTGCGGCCGATCTGCGCATCGGTGTTCAGGTCGTTCGACGCCTGCGCGACCAGATCGCGCAGCAGGCGCTCTTGCACCGGCTGCAGCAAGCGCTCGGTGCGCGCACGCTTTTTGGTGTCGACGGTGTACTCGATCACCGCTTCGCCCGACGGCAGCAGCGCCGCAGTGGCCCGCAGGTAGTCGCTCGCGGTGCCGCGGTAGCCGCCCTCCAGCGGTCGCCGCATCGCGCCCATGCCCGAGGCCATCGCATTGCCCAGCCGCCAGCGGCCCGGTGCCGATTCAGCCTGCGCGTACAGCGCACGCCAGGCCTCGCCGGCACGATCGAGGTAGAGCTCGATCAGGCAGAGGTGACCGATGCGAGGCCAGCGGCGTCGATGGGCGCTCGCGCGGCCCTCGGCGTCCAGGCGTGTGTTGAGTTCGGCCAGGGCCATGTCGGCATCGCGCACGCCTTGCGCGATCGCCTGCGCCGCCTGCCCGGCGCTGATGCCGGCACCACCGCTGCCTATCAGCGTGGCGGCCAGCTCGCAGGTGGCAGGCACGGCTTGCGACTGCTCGAAAAGGCGCTGTGCCAGCGCCAGCGCACCCATTTGTACGGTGTACGCCAGCTCGCTGGAGCGCAAACTGCCCTCGGCACCAAGGCCGATGACGACCACACATTCTGGCCGTGGCAGTTGCAGCGGGTTGTCGCTGTGCAACCCGGTATTGGCGAAGAACTGGTGCGTGCCCGGCGCGTCGGGGTACTGCCGCAGCGCCAGTGATTCACTCATCGTGCCACCGATCAGCCTGTCCACCACCGCCTCGGTGCCGGTCACGTTGGAGGAGGTGTAGTGACCGACCATCAGCGGGTGCCGCACGAACTTCAGGTCGCCGTTGATGACGGTGATGTGCAGTGGTTGCGACCCCGCATCGGCGTCAGACGGTGGCGATTCGGGTGCGCTGCCGAACGGCCATCGGCTGCCCGCACCCAGTGCAGGCCGTGGCACCTGCCGCTCGCGCGAGGGTCGGCTGCGCACCTGAGTTGAGGCGGCAGGGCCATTCGCAACCGCGTTGTCGGCCATGGCGTCGCCACCGCTGCGCGTCGAGCCCGGCTCGGACTGAACCTGCAGGCGACGGGTGCGACCGTCTACCAGCAGTTCGAGGTAGGCGTCGAAGGCCACGCGCTCGTCGGGCAGGCCACCATGCTCGCAATCGACCTGCCAGGTGCGCACACCGGGCAACATGGCGCTGGCCAAGGTGACGCGGCCGTCGCCGGCGTCGGCCGAGTTCAGGTAGGTCAGCCCTTCGTTGCCAATCTCGTAGCCATCGGGCGTGAACCTGGCGCGGCCCACGACCAGCAGCACCTGATTCGTGAACTGCGGCAGCACGGTGTCGCGCTGCGCATCGAGCCGTCGGCGCAGCGCCACCGCCGCATCGAGCACCGGCTGCGAGGGCACACCCCAGCGGTAGGCGGTGATCTGCCGGGGGTCGTCGTGCCACCGGGACTGTGCTTCCACCTGGGCAAGATCGTCCGCGGCAAGCTGCTTCCAGGTGTCATGGCGGTCCAGCCCGCGCGGGTCATCGACCAGCGACTGCTGCAACTGGATGAAGCCCGGAAACTGCGCCATCAGTTCTCGCGCGGAATGGTCCTGGAACGGGGCACCGAAAGACACCAGCGCGTTGCCAAAGGTGTCGTCGCCCGACAGCACCTGCATCGGCGCCCAGGACCCTGCATTCGGTGTGCCCAGCATCAGCAAGCGAGCGCCCGGGCGCGCCATCATCTGTGCCCAGATGTCAGGGCATTCCAACTGCATGGTCCGGGCCACCAGCCCGCCCATCGAGTGCGCCACGATGCGCACTGGCATGCCGTTGTGATGGCGCGCGAGCAGCGCCGCCTGTACCGCCTGCCCCAGCCGCTGTGCCTCGTGTTCGAGCGGCTTGCGCCAGTCGTATGAAAACTCGGTGACCTCGTGCGTGTGACCGAGGAAGTCGATCAGGTCGTCATAGCTCAGGCCCACCGGGCCATCGGGCTGCACGCTGCGGCCGGCGGCATCTGGATACCCCAGGCGCTTCAACCCGTTGATCAGCCGCCAACCCAGCCAGATGCGCTTGCCATCAACCTTGAGGTGGCTGCCCAGGATGCCGGGCAGCACGAACACCGCCGGTTTGTCAGCCCCGCCTGCAGCCGCCAGTGCGTCACCGCCACGGCGCGCCGCTGCACTGCGGCTGCCGGTGGCCGACTCACCGGCATGGGACAGCGGGCCGATCTCGCGCCAGCCCTCGGGCTGGTGTTGCGTCAGGGCGCTGACCACCGCTTGCGCGGTGCGCTCGTTCGCGAAGTAGTTGAAGTGTGTGACCTGGCCGCCCTGGTCGAGCACGTAGCTCGCCCCCTGGACGCGGGACACGCCACCGTACATCGAGCGCGTCTGCACGACCAGGTCGTTGTCCGTCCAGTAGCAGGCGTCGGCCATCAGCGTTTTCAGCCAGGAACCGATGCTGTCGCCTTCGAGGTCGCCTGCAATCACGCGCAGTTCACCCGCCACCGGCGCATCGGCGGCATGCAGCCAGCGCACCAGCGGGCTGTCGGGAATCATCGCGGCAATGCCGGGCAGCTGCGATGGGTCAGCGCGCCGCTGCGCAACGCCGCCGATGAAGTCGATCAACTCGGGCAGCACCGGGATCTGCGCCAGGTCGAGCGCCCATTTGAGGACCGAGAGGTAGGCGTCGAAGCGCTGGCTGGCCAGCAAGGTGCCGCGCGCCGGGCAGGCGGCACGCACGATGCGTTCGACAGTGATGTGGCGCTCGCGCAGGAGTTGGATGAGCTTGCCCAGCACCTGCTTTTGGGCGTCGAGCGGGGGTTGCAGCTTCTGGCGCGCAAGTGCGTCCAGGCCGTCGATCATCTGGCCAGGCAGTTCAGCCACCACGAACAGCTCGGCAGCCGCATCGTCCAACTGTGACAAGCCCGCAGCTCGTGCCAGCACCTCGGCCACCAGCCCACCGCGCGAATGCGTGACCAGGTGCAGCCGCGCCCCCGGCGGGCAGACCAGCGCCAGGGTGTAGGCGTTGTTTATCGGGCTGTTGCCGAGCGTGGCGTGGTCGAGCGCGTAGACCCGGTCACCGTAGTGGCTGAACAAGGTCTTGACGCGCTGCGGGTGCCGTTGCCACAGCTTGCCGAAGGTGCCGGGTGTGTCGGAGAACGTGCCGTGCACGAACACCAGCAGCGGCCCGCCATCGGCAGCGGCAGCCATCGTGTCGAGTCGGGGCTGGCCTTTCAGACGGCCCAGCGCGTCGGCCTTCAGCGCATAGACGCCTTCGACCACCTGGTCATCCACACGCTGGACGATCTGGTCGGCGGCGAAGTCCTGCGCCCGGTCGCGCAGCGGGCCGATGACCACTTCGACCAGCTCCAGCAGCACCGTGCCGACCCACCCGCGCGACCCACCGCGGGCGTTGATCGACGGGGCCTTCAGGCCCGGCCAGCTCAGCTGGGTCGGCACCTGCACCTCATCTGGCGCCGCACTGCGTGTGGCCATCCCTTTGGCGCTGCGGGTGCGGGGCAACTCCGACTGCGTCATCATCAGGTCGCGTGCGGTGTGCGGATGCAACACCAGCGTCGGACCGTTGGCAATGTGCAGCACCACCATGTCGGCACCAGGCACGGCGGTCACCCGATGCGCATCGCCGCCGGCGCGTGTGGCCCCAAGGCGAACCGACGCCTTGACCTGGCCGCGCAGGCCCTTCATCAACGGTGTTAAAGACAAGGGCACGCCGTCGGCGTGGGTGGCCGCGCGACCTCGTCGCTCGCCGGATATGACGAAGGTGATCGGGGTGCTCGAATCGCGTGGCCGGGTCATGGGTTGATCTCCTCGAACGGTCGAGATTTGATCGAGCATCGCGCCTTCCGTGGGCCGCTGCAAGCGCATGGGCCTGCCGATACAGGGGTGACGTTGCCAGCCGCTCGTGTGTGAGGAAAGGCGTGTTCAAGAACCCCTAGGACAAGGCATGGCACATCTACCCTGCACTTGAGGGGTTTCGATTCGGGCTGGCTCAGGGTAAAACCAACAGCAATGTCGGCATGCGCGCCGTGCAGCCGCCAGACTCACGAGAACCCACATGAAAATGCCCCTCCGCCACATCGCTTGCGCATGCACGCTGTTCACTGTGGCTGTCTCAGCACAGAGCGCGACCCTTGTCGCCTCCTACTCCTTCAACGACACACTGGCCGCTAACGAGGCTTCAGCGCCTGCGCTGGTGTCGATCAATCCTTTGTGGTTGAACCAGTTCGAAGATGCGATCGTGAACGGTGTCAGCCAGCGCGTGTTTCGTTGGGATGGCGATGGCGAGAACGCCACCGACAACGCAGGCCTGCAGCTCGACGCCACCGATTTGGTGTCATACGACAACTATTCGGTCGAGCTGACGTTCGAGTTCCTCGAAACCGCCCAGTTCGGCGGAGGATGGCGGCGCATCCTCGACACCCAAAACCGGCAGTCCGACAACGGGTTCTATGTCTCGCCAGAAGACACGTTGCAGGTTTTTCCTGAGGTGTCGGGGACCACGCCGTTCTTCACGCCGGGGTTTCACACGGTCGTGCTGACCAACTTCGTCAACGGGGGCATCCGCGAGGTCAAGGGCTACCTCGACGGTAATCTGGAGCTTGAATCAGACACCGATCAGTTGAACCTGGACAACGTCAACAACCCCGATCACCTTCTGCACTTTTTTCTTGACAACACGGCAAGCATTGCACAGCAGGAGTTCGCCGACGGACGTATTGCCTCGCTGAAGCTCTACGACGGCATCTTCGTTCCGCCACCGATCCCTGAGCCACAAACGTACTTGCTGATGCTGGCGGGTTTGGCGGGTCTGGCGTGGGCCACTCGCCGCGCGCATCGCTGACCCCTCTTGTTCCTAGGGCAACGGGCTCCTCGGAGCCCGTTTTTGATGCAGCGGTCGTCGGAGGGTAACAATCCCGCCATGGCAAAACCCGTTCCGCGCCTGAGCCCTGAGGAGATCGCGAGCGTGATTGCTGTCGCCTGGGACGATCGTCCGCCGTTTGCGGAGGTGCTGCGCAGCCACGGGCTGTCGCACGGGCAGGTGGTCGCATTGCTGAAGCGGGAGTTGACGCCGAATGCCTACAAGGTCTGGACAGCACGTACGAAATCCGCGGCCGGTTCGCCTGCACGCCATGCACGGCGATGAGCGG
>JAKFUQ010000279.1 GCA_021732645.1 Rhizobacter sp.
GATCTGCGGGCTCTACCTGCTGTTCATTTCGGCGGTGGGCTACTACGTCAAGTATTTCGGTGGGGATTGGGGCAGCGCCATCCAACTGGGCGTCGTCTTTGTCTCGCTGGTGCTGCTGCTGTTACTCGCGGTGTCGGGTGCTGTTCGAGCCAAGCTGCGGATATTCCTGAGCAAGAACTTTTTTCGATACCGCTACGACTACCGCGACGAATGGCTCAAATTCACGGACGCACTTTGCGCGCAAGGCACACCGCAAGAAATGGGGCAGCAGGTCATTCGAGGGTTGGCGGATCTGGTGGAAAGCCCCGGGGGTGGTTTGTGGATGAAACGTCCGGAAGCCACCGGCTTTCGGCAAACCGTTCGATGGAACATTGATGCCGCCACGCTCATCGATGAGGACGACACCGAACTGAGCTTGCTCCTGGAGAGCGAAAAATCGGTGGTCAATCTGGAGGAGTACCGATCGTTCCCGGGTCGATATGCGTCAATTGCCTTGCCCACCTGGTTGCAAGCCATGCCTCAGGCGTGGTTGATCGTCCCGCTGATCGTGGGCGACAAACTGATCGGATTCGTCGTGCTGCTGCGCTCGCGCACACCGCTGGACGCCAACTGGGAGGTGCACGATTTACTGAAAACAGCGAGCCGTCAGGCGGCCAGCTTTCTTGCGCAGATGGTGGCGACCGAGTCGTTGCTGGAGGTTCGCAAGTTCGACGCCTTCAATCGAATGTCGGCGTTCGTGGTTCACGACCTCAAGAACATCGTCACGCAGCTGTCGCTGATGATGAAAAACGCCAAACGACTGCATGCCAACCCCGAGTTCCAGCAAGACATGCTGGACACCGTGGACAACTCCCTGGAGAAGATGCGCCAGTTGATGGCGCAGCTGCGCGAGGGCACGACGCCTGCCGGTACGGCCTTCGGCGTCGATCTGGCTGCAGTGGTTCGCCGAGTCGAGGCCCACACCATCAGCCGCGGCAGGCGCCTGGAGTTGCGCCGCATGCAGCCAGCCACCGCACGCGGGCACGAAGAGCGCATCGAGCGCGTGATCGGGCATCTGGTGCTCAACGCCCTGGATGCCACCGACGCGCAGGGACAAGTCTGGCTCGAACTCGACACCCAGGGCGATCGTGCGCGCATCTTGGTGGGCGACACGGGCCACGGCATGACCGAGGAATTCATCCGTGATCGGCTTTTCAAGCCGTTTCAGTCGACCAAAACCACCGGCATGGGCATCGGAGCGTACGAAAGTTCGCAATACATACACGAACTGGGCGGCAAGATAACGGTCGTCAGCGAATTGCAGCGGGGCACGCAAGTGACGCTGTTGATCCCGCTTTTCCACGCATCGGTCGAATCGGACCTGGATATGCTCAAGCCCCAGTGAATATGGCGTCAAGACTGTCGGGTTGATGGGTGGAAACCTGTCCAAATTCACGATAGTCGACGGGTTTTGGCCACGGCAACGGGTGCAAACGTTGTGGTGCCCGTGCTCACCGTGCCATCATCGCAAACGGTGGTAACAGGCTGGGCAGCCGTGCCGTTGAACAACAAACGTGCGAGGGACTCGCATCGAGCCCATCGTTTGAGCAGGTCATTTCGAAGGAAGGGAAAAACCATGAGTATGTTCACGACACTCAACCGGCACGCCATTCAGCGCACGTTGGTCTTGATGGGCGCTGCGCTGTTGTCCGCGTGCGGGCTGTCCCCCAACTTGCCGGCGGCACCTGCCACTGCCTCGACGCAGGACTACAGCTACATCATCGGGCCCGGTGACAACCTCAACATCATCGTCTGGCGCAACCCGGAGCTGTCGATGTCGGTGCCGGTGCGACCGGATGGCAAGTTTTCAACACCGCTGATCGATGAGTTGGTCGCTCAGGGGAAAAACCCGGTCGAAATCGCCCGGGATATCGAAAAGCTGCTGGGCAAATATGTCAGAGACCCGGTGGTGACCGTGGTGGTTACCGGGTTTGTCGGCCCTTATGACCAGCAAATTCGGGTTGTTGGGGAAGCCGCAAAACCTCAAGTACTTGCGTACAAGCAAAAGATGACTGTGCTCGACGTGATGATTGCCGTGGGCGGCCTCACCGATTTCGCCGCAGGTAACGACGCCACCATCTTGCGCACCGGCGACAGCAATAAGCAATACGGCGTCAGATTGAAGGACTTGGTCAAGCGCGGTGATATCTCCGCTAATGTTGAGATGAAACCTGGCGATATCTTGATCATTCCGCAAAGCTTCTTCTGAGCGTCGCACCCGAATGGAAGAGTTGCTTGCACAGCTGTCCACCCTCGCAAGGAGCATGTGGCGGTTTCGCTGGCCATCGATCCTGGTGGCCTGGTCAGTGGCCATCATCGGCGCGGTGGGTGTTTTTCTGATCCCGGACCAATACGAGGCATCGTCGCGCATCTACGTGGACACGGAATCGATCCTCAAGCCGCTGATGTCTGGCCTTGCGGTACAGCCCAACGTGGACCAGCAAGTCACGATGCTGAGCCGCACACTGATCAGTCGCCCGAACGTCGAAAAGCTGGTGCGCATGGCGGACCTCGACCTGAAAAGCGAGTCCAAGGCCGACCAGGAGTCGTTGGTCGCGGGGTTGATGGACGAACTCAAGATCCAGTCGGTCGGCCGGGACAACCTGTACACGCTGGCCTACCGCGATTCCGATTCGGCAAAGGCTCAGCGTGTCATTCAATCGTTCGTGTCCATCTTCATCGAGTCCAGCCTGGGCGCCAGTCGCAAGGACTCGGACACCGCCAAGGTGTTCATCAACGACCAGATCAAGGTCTACGAAAACAAGTTGCTTGACGCGGAAACCCGGTTGAAGGAATTCCGGCTGCGCAACATCGAAAGCCAGAACGCCGAGGGCATCGATTCGGTGGGGCGCATCGGTCAGCTCGCCGAGGCGCTCGCAACGGCGCAGCTCGAACTGCGCGAAGCCGAACAAGCCCGCGATTCGGCCCGGCAGCAACTCGTTGAGGCGAAAACGCAAACGGGCAGTTCGTCAGCCCTGAACTCCTTGCTTGAAGAGTCCGCGCTCGCCGTCGCCACACCGGAAATCGACGCCCGAATCGCCATACAAAAACAGAATCTGGACGCGTTGATGCAACGATTTACCGAGCAGCATCCCGATGTGCTCACCACCCGCAAGCTGGTGCGCGACCTGGAGGATCAAAAGAAGAAAGAGGTGAAGGAGCTGCGCAAGGCGGCCATGGCAGCGCCTGCAGTGGCAGCGGCCACCGGCACCAGTCTCGTGTCGCAAGAACTCAGCCGGCTGATGGCCAACTCGGAGGTGCAAGTCGCTGCACTCAAGGCCAGGGTGTCCGAATACTCGGCGCGCTACAACCAGGCCCGTGAAGCCGCGAAGTCGGCTCCTCAACTTGAAGCCGAAGCCGCTCAGCTCAATCGCGATTACGCGGTGCACAAAGCCAACTACGAGGATCTGGTCAAGCGTCGCGAGTCGGCAACGCTGTCGGGCGATCTGGACTCGACCGCCGGTGTGGTCGACTTTCGTTTGATCGATCCGCCGCGCGTATCACCCACGCCGGTGTCGCCGAATCGGTTCTTGCTGTTGCCTTTGGCATTGGTGGCTGCCCTGGCGTCTGGTTTTGGCACGGCATTTGTAGCCAGCCAATTGCGCCCGGTGTTTCACAGCGCGGCCCAGCTGCGTACCAAGTTGGGCCTGCCTCTGCTCGGCACGGTGTCGATGGTGACCAATCCAGCCGATGCGCGTCTTGAGAAAATCAGGTTGGTGAAGTTCGCCGCGTCCTCGGGCGGCTTGGTGGGCTTTTTCGGGTTGGCCATGGTGGCTTTGGCGCTGATGGCCGCCAGAAAGGGCTGAGCACGATGGCCAGCCTGATTGAACAAGCGGCGCGACGACTGGAACAACTGCGCGCCGCGGGGGCGCAGATTCCCGACGCGATCCCGTCGGCAGGGATGCCCAAATCACCCCTGCATTCCGCTCCCGGTATCGCTGCATCGCTGACTTCTGTGCCCACGCGGCCATCGGCAGTGGAGCCAGCCCACACCTCGCGCCAGGTCACGCTCGACCTGGAGACCTTGGGCGCTGCTGGTTTCGTCACGCCGAATGCGCCACGCTCGCACTCCGCCGATCAGTTCCGCTTGATCAAGCGGCCGCTGTTGGCGAATGCAAAAGCCAAGGGCGAGAAGGCGCTGAAGCACGGCAACCTGATCATGGTGACCAGTTCACTGTCGGGTGAGGGCAAGAGTTTCACGTCGCTCAATCTCGCGATGAGCATCGCGATGGAGCTCGACAACACGGTGATGCTGGTCGACGCCGATGTGGCGCGCCCTTCGATACTGCGCATGCTGGGCTTGCCGGTCATGCCGGGCCTGCTCGATGTGCTGGAAGGCAGCAAAGACATGCACAGCGTGCTGCTGAAGACCAACATCGACAAACTGACCGTGTTGCCCAGCGGATCGAGCCGCCCCAAGGCGACCGAACTGCTGGCCAGTGACGCGATGCGTCAGTTGCTCGACGACATGGCGGCGCGCTACCCCGACCGCATCATCATTTTCGACTCTCCGCCGCTGCTGTTGACGACCGAGTCCCGGGTCCTCGCGACGCAGATGGGGCAGGTGGTGATGGTGGTCCAGGCCGACCGAACGCTGCAGGCCGATGTGGACCACGCGCTGTCCAGCATCAAGACCTGCGCGAACATCAATCTGGTGCTCAACAAGGTTCATGGCAACAGTTCAGACGGGTATGGCTACGGCTACGGCTACGGCTACGGCTCAGAGGCGTCCAGTGGCAGCGCAACGTCCTGAGTCCATGTCGCCAGGGTCGGCCTCACGTCCTGGGCTGAGCTTGCCTCGCTGGCTCGCGCGGCAAGTGTTGCCGCCGATGGTGGGGGTGATCAGCGTTGCCAGCTTTTCTGCGCAGGCCCAAGAGCAGGAGTCGGCCTCGGGAACGGGTCTCGTTTTGCAGCCCACGCTGAGCGTGAGTGAGACTTTCACCAACAATGTGGGGCTCGAACGTGGCAGTGACGCACGCGCCGACGCGATCACCGACATCAGCCCCGGGCTGCGGCTGAGCAGCCGTGCCGGACGAATCATCGGTAGCCTCGATTACGCGCTGCATGGCCTGGTGTACGCGCGGCGATCGTCTGCCAGCGAAGTGCAGCAAGCGCTCAGTGCCAGAGGCACCGCCGAGGCGATAGACAACTGGGCTTACGTCGACGCGAGCGCCAGCATCTCCCAACAAAGTATTTCGGCGCTCGGTACCCGATCGGTCGATAGCAACCTGGCCGACGGCAATCGCACCGAGGTGTCGACCTTTCAAATCGCGCCCTATGTCCGTGGCCCCCTCGGCAGCTCGGCGAATTACGTTCTGCGCTGGGGTTGGACGGGCAGCGACAGCGGTGACTCCAGCGCCAAATCGACCTCGAACGACGTCAGTTTGGCGCTCACCTCCGGCGAGTCCGCGTTCAAGCGCCTGGGATGGTCGCTGGACGCGACGCGCCTGAGTTCTGAGTTCGGCGATCAGGGGTCCCAGGAGTCCACGCGCTTCAATGGCCGGTTGAATTTCGCCGTGACACCGGAGTTCACGCTGTTGGCAGGGGTTGGCCGTGAGCGCAACAACTTCGGTTTCTCGGGCCAGCAACGAAGTACCACCAACTGGAGCGGTGGTTTCCGGTGGACGCCCTCCGAGCGCACCCGGCTCGAGGTGACGCGCGAACACCGCTTCTTCGGCAATGCCTACAACGTCCGCTTCGAACACCGCACCCCCCGCACCGTCTGGACGTTTACAGATTCGCAGGACGTCAGCACCACCGCCGGTGCGAATGGCACCAATTCGCCGCAGAGCGTGTTCGACCTGCTGTTTGCGCGGTTCGCCTCTATCGCTCCCGACCCAGCCCAGCGCACGGCATTGGTCGATGCGTTCTTGCTCAATAACGGGCTGACACGCAGCTCGCTGGCCAACGGCGGTTTTCTCACCAATGCCACCTCCATCCAGCGGCGCCAGAACCTGTCGCTGGCCTTGATTGGGGTGCGCACCACTGTCTTGCTGTCGACCTCGCGCAACGACGCACGCGCGGCCGATACAGCGGCAACCGGTGTCGGCGACCTGTCGAACGGCAGCAATCTCCACTCCACTGGTTTTGGCGCCAACGTGTCGCATCGATTGACGCCGTTGTCGTCGCTCAGCGCCGATCTCTCGCAGTCCAGAAACAGCTCGACCGTGGCTGATCAGAAAACCCGGCTGCGCTCGTTGACCACCACCTACACAACGCGGCTTAGCAAGCAAGTCGACCTGTCGGTATCGGCGCGTCGCAGCTTGTTTTCCAGTGATGTGGATCCCTACACCGAAAGCGCCGTCGTGGCCAACCTCAGGGTGCAGTTCTAACCATGTATGAAGCGTTCTACGGGCTGACCAGCAAGCCGTTTCAGCTCAACCCCGACCCCAGCTTCTATTTCGGCAGCAAGCAGCACAGCCGTGCCAAGGCCTATCTTGAATATGGCGTGTCGCGGCACGAGGGCTTCGTGGTCATCACCGGTGAAATCGGCGCCGGCAAGACGACGATCCTGCGCACCCTGATCGACAGCCTGCACGGCAGCGAGGTAGTCATTGGCCACCTGGTCACCACCCAGCTGGGTGCGGAGGACACGCTGCGCATGGTGGGTGCGGCGTTTGGCTTCCATGTCAAGGATGTGTCGAAGGCCCAGTTGCTGATCACGCTGGAGGCCTTCCTGGTCAACCAGACCAGCCAGGGCAAGCGCTGCTTGCTGATCGTCGATGAGGCGCAGAACCTGACCCCACAGGCGGTTGAAGAGCTGCGCATGCTGTCGAACTTCCAGTTCGGCAACCAGGCGCTGCTGCAGAGCTTCATGGTCGGTCAGCCCGAGTTCCGCGAAATCCTGCAGCGCCCGGAGATGGAGCAGTTTCGCCAACGCGTAGCCGCCACCTGCCACATCGGTCCGTTGGATGCCGAGGAAACGCAGCGATACATCGAGCACCGGCTGGCCTGCGCGGGTTCTAACGGCACGCCCAGCTTCGAGCCCGCGGCGTTCGACGCCATTTACAAGGCCACGCGCGGTATTCCGCGACGCATCAATTCCCTCTGCGATCGCCTGCTGTTGCTGGGCTTCCTGGCTGAGAAAACGCACCTCTCGCGTGGTGATGTCGATGAGGTGGTGCAGGAGACTGCCGAAGAGTCCGCCATTCCCGTCAAGCCGTTCGAGGCCGTGAGCTCGGCTGGGCACGCCGCAGGTTCGGCGCTGGCCCCCGACATCGACTTGTCTGCGATCGATGTGACGCCTGAAGCGGCGCACCAGATGAGCGGTCAGCTGGCCACCCTGATGGCCGAACAGCGCCTTGATCAGCTGCAGCGTGTCGAGCGCAGCGTCTTGCGCCTTGAACGGCAAAACGTGCAGTTGATCGGCTTGTTGCAGAAGCTGGTCAGCGCGGTGAAGACCACCTCCGATGAAAGCAGCCGGTGAGCACACTGGCTGCGCGCGCCCCCACCCAGGCTGCGCCCTTGCGCAACGCCCTGACGATCGATGTCGAGGACTACTTTCAGGTGTCCGCCTTTGCGCCCTACATCGCCCGCAGCGACTGGGACCAGCGCGAATGCCGGGTCGAGCGCAACGTCGACCGCATCCTGGCGCTGCTGGCGCGCCACGACACCCAGGCGACCTTCTTCACGCTCGGCTGGATTGCGCAGCGCTACCCGCAGCTGGTGCGCCGCATTGCCGACGCGGGACACGAGGTTGCCAGTCATGGTTACGGCCACCAACGCGCCAGTGACCTGACCGAGGCCGAGTTCACCGCCGACATCGAAAGCGCGAAGCAGATCCTCGAAGACCTGTGCGGCGTGGCGGTCACCGGTTACCGCGCTCCCAGCTTTTCGATAGGCGCGGGCAATCTCTGGGCTTTCGACTGTCTGGCGCAGGCCGGCTACCGCTACAGCTCCAGCATCTACCCCATCGCGCATGACCACTACGGCATGCCCGATGCACCGCGGTTCGCGCACCGCGTCAACGACCACCTGATCGAGGTGCCGATCACCACGCTGCGGCTGTTCGGGCGCAACCTGCCGTCCAGTGGTGGCGGCTATTTCAGACTGCTGCCGTATGCGGTGTCGCGCTGGATGCTGCGCCAGGTGCAGGCGCGCGACAAGCAATCGGCGATCTTCTATTTCCATCCGTGGGAGATCGACGCCGATCAGCCGCGCATTGCCGGCATCGACGGCAAGACACGATTTCGTCATTACGTGAACATTGAACGGATGGAGCATCGGCTGGAGTGCCTGCTGCGCGATTTCCAATGGGGTCGGATGGATCATCTCTTCCTTGACCGTGACCCGATCTCGACGTCGCCCCACGCCTCCTCTGCCACGCCGTGCCCCGCATAAACACCCTCGCTCTGAACGACGCCGCCACCGCACAACGCTGGGATGCGTTCGTGATGGCGTGCCCGACCGCGACGTTTTTCCATCGTGCTGGCTGGCAGGCCATCATGAGTGGTGTGTTTCGCCACGACACCTACTTCCTTTACGCCGAAACCGATGGTCGCATCGAAGGCGTGCTGCCGCTGGCGCATGTGAAGTCGATGCTGTTCGGCAACTCGCTGGTCAGCCTGCCCTTCGCGGTGTACGGCGGCGTGGCAGCGGCGGATGCCGAGGCCGCCAGCGCGCTGGAAGCCGAAGCGCAGCGCATCGCGCAGCGGCTCGGCGTAGCTCACCTTGAGCTGCGCCATGTCGAGCCCCAACACGACGACTGGCCGCGCCAGGACCTGTACGTCACCTTCCGCAAGGCCATCCTGCCCGAGGAAGAGGCCAACATGCTGGCGATCCCGCGCAAGCAGCGGGCGATGGTGCGCAAGGGCATCAAGAACGGTCTGCGCAGCGACATCGACCCGGCTGTCGATCGCTTCTTCGCGCTGTATGCCGACAACGTCCACCGCCACGGCACGCCAGCGCTGCCCAAGCGCTATTTCGAGGCCTTGCAGACGCAGTTTGGTGACGACTGCGAGGTGCTGATCGTCAGCGCACCCGATGGCCGCGCCCTGAGCGGGGTGCTGAGTTTTTACTTTCGCGATGAAGTGTTGCCGTACTACGCTGGCGACGATGAATCGGCACGCGACCTGGCGGCCAACGACTTCAAGTACTGGGAACTGATGCGCCTGTCCTGCGCGCGCGGGCTGAAGGTGTTCGACTACGGCCGCAGCAAGCAGGGCACCGGGTCGTTTGCGTTCAAGAAGAACTGGGGCTTCGAGCCTGCACCGCTGCATTACGAATACCGCTTGTACAAGCGCGATGCGGTACCGCAGAACAACCCCGCCAATGCGAAGTTCCGCTTGATGATCGAGGCGTGGCGCCGCATGCCGATCGGCATGGCCAACTGGCTCGGCCCCCACGTCGTTCGCAATCTGGGGTGACGTGTGGCGGACTTGCTGTATCTGGTGCACCGCATGCCGTATCCGCCCAACAAGGGCGACAAGGTGCGCTCTTACCACCTGCTGAAACACTTGGTGTCCAAGCACCGTGTCTTCCTCGGCACCTTCATCGATGACCCGGCCGACGCGCCTTACATCGACACGCTGCGCGCGATGTGTGCTGGTGTGCATGTGGCACGGCTGGCTCCGCGTCACGCCAAGCTGCGCAGCCTGCGTGGGCTGCTCGACGGTCAGGCGCTGACCTTGCATTACTACCGCGATGCCGGCTTGGCCGACTGGGTCGATCGCACCGTGCGAGAACATGCCATTGGCACCGCGGTCGTGTTCTCCTCGTCGATGGCGCAATACGTTGAACACCGGCCGACGATGCGCATGCTGGTCGATTTCGTCGATGTCGATTCTGCCAAGTGGTCGGACTACGCGCGGGCGCACCGCGGCCCGCTGTCTTGGATCTACCGCCGCGAGGGCACTCACCTGTTGAGTTACGAACGGCAGATTGCTGCGCGCGCTGAGGCGTCATTTTTCGTGACCGAAAGCGAAACCCGCCTGTTCCGCAGTCTCGCCCCCGAATGCGCCGCGGATGTTGAGGCGATGTGCAACGGCGTCGATGCCGATTTCTTCGCCCCTGACCCGCAGCGCGCTTCGCCCTATGCGGCAGGTGAAATCCCGCTCGTCTTCACCGGCGCCATGGACTACTGGCCCAATGTCGATGCGGTCACGTGGTTTGTGCGAGAGGTCTTGCCCGCGCTTCGCCTCGCCTGGCCGACGCTGCGCTTTCACATCGTCGGCCGCAGCCCGAGCGATGCGGTGCTGGCACTGTGCGCCGATGGCGTCAACGTCACCGGCACCGTCGACGATGTGCGGCCGTATGTGCAGCACGCGGCCGTGGTCGTCGCGCCGTTGCGGCTGGCGCGCGGTATTCAGAACAAGGTGCTCGAAGCGATGGCGATGGGCCGGGCGGTCGTCGCGTCGACCTCATGCGCTGCGCCGATCGATGCGGTGGTCGGCAGCGAATTGCTGGCTGCGAGCGAGGCGGGCGAGTTCGTCAACGCCATATCGGCACTGCTGGCCGCCCCCCAACACGCCGACGACATCGGTGTGGCAGCGCGCCGCTGCGTGCTGCAACGCTACAGCTGGCAGTCGCACCTGGCGGGTATCGAGCGGCACATCGTCGCGGAGTCCACCGCGTGAGCGCGATCATGGCCTCGCGCAGCCATTCGCCG
>JAKFUQ010000092.1 GCA_021732645.1 Rhizobacter sp.
CGCGTAGCCGATCCAGCCGCCGAAGAAGATGCCCAGCGCCACCCAGTCGTGCCAGGGCAGCAGCCGCAAAACGGTCAACACGATGTCCATGCCGCAATGTAGCAAGCGGCGCGGGCACGAGGCCCACGCCGCTGCACAGCCCGCTTACTTGTTGAAGCGCGCGGTGACCGTGGCCACACGCTCGCCGAAGCGGCGCGCGGTTTCCAGGTCGCTCGGCACCATCTCGTCGACGCTGGCATCCGACGGCGTCGCCGCCATCGCGCCGGCGAACGAGCCCAGGTAGTTGACGTCGCCGCGCGTGGCCGATTTCGCGCTGCTGGGCGTCATGCCGGTGCCCACCCAGACCATGCCGTGCTGCTGGCTCAGCGTGAAGAAGTAGTGCAGCGTCGACAGCTTGTCGCCGTTCATCGAGGCCGAGTTGGTGAAGCCGGCAGCGACCTTGTCCTTCCAGGCGTGCGTGAACCATGGCTTGCTGGACGCGTCAGCGAACTTCTTGAACTGCCACGACACGCTGCCCATGTAGGTCGGCGAGCCGAACACGATGGCGTCGGCCGCGTGCAGCGTGGCCCATTGCTCGGGGGTGAGGTTGCCCTCGGCATCGATGGCGACGAGTGCGCCGCGCGCACCGGCTGCGACCGACTCGGCCATTTTCTGGGTGTGGCCATAGCCGCTGTGGAACACGATGGCAATCTTGGACATGTGCAACTCCTGAAGGAAATTGGAAAAAGAGCGGGCTAGGAAAATCGTCGCGCGTGCTCAGGCCGCCAGGTCGAACACCAGCACCTCGGCAGCGTGCGCGTCGGCCAGCACCAGCCGGCTTTCGCCGCTGAGCTTGGCCGCGTCGCCACCCACCAGCACTTGGCCGTTGACGCTCAGCTGACCGCGCACCAGGTGCACATAGGCCTTGCGTTGCGGGTCGAGCGCCAGTTCGGCGTGCTCGCCGGCATCGAACAGGCCAGCGCGGATCGACGCGTCGGCATGCACCGTCACCGAGCCGTCGCGGCCATCCGGGCTGGCGACCAGGCGCAGGCGGCCGCGCTTGTCGGCGGCGTTGAACTGCTTCTGCTCGTAGTCAGGCTCGGTGCCGTGTTCGCTGGGCAGGATCCAGATCTGCAGCAGGTGCGTGGTCGCGTCTTGCGCGTGGTTGAACTCGCTGTGCTGCACGCCACGGCCGGCGCTCATGCGCTGCACGTCGCCTGGCCGGATCACCGCACCGGTGCCGAGGCTGTCCTTGTGGGCCAGCGCGCCGCTGAGCACGTAGGTGACGATCTCCATGTCGCGGTGACCGTGCGTGCCGAAGCCGGTGCCCGGCGCGATGGTGTCGTCGTTGATGACACGCAGGTTGCCGAACCCCATGTGGGCCGGGTCGCGGTAATCGGCGAACGAAAAACTGTGGTGACTCTGGAGCCAACCGTGGTCGGCATGACCGCGGTCCTCGCCTTTGCGCAGTGTGAGCATGGGAACCTCCTGTGTGAGGCTCCAATGTAGAAGTCGACCGCCCTGGCGACGTACACCGCACCTTGAAGCAAGCATTCAAATAACATGAAGTTCCGCCACGCTTCCCTACTTTCGGCCTGACCATGTCCCGCAACGTGCTGACCCCCGACGCGCTGACGATGATGGACGTCATCGCCCGCACCGGCAGCTTTGCCGCCGCCGCCCGTGAAATGGGCAAGGTGCCTTCGGCGCTGACCTACAGCGTGCGGCAACTCGAAGACGCGCTCGACGTGCTGCTGTTCGACCGCCGCTCGGGCCAGGCCAGGCTGACCGCCGCCGGCATCGAGCTGCTGCACGAAGGCCGCCGACTGCTGGAGCAGCTCGATGCGGTGGCCAACCGGGTCAAGCGGGTCGCCACCGGCTGGGAAACGCAGCTGACGATTGCCGTGGACGACGCGCTGTCGAGGCTGACGGTGTTTGAGCTGTGCGAGGACTTCTATGCGCTGCGCCCCTCTGCGCCGGCTGGTGCGGTGTCCGCTGACGCCACTGGCCCGGGCACGCGGCTGCGGCTGCGCACCGAGGTGCTCGCCGGCACCTGGGAGGCGCTGGTCAGCGGCCAGGCCGATCTGGCCATCGGCGTCACCCTCGACCGCGCGCCACCGACCGGCCTGAAGGTCGAGCCACTGGGCACGATGGGGTTCGTCTTCGCGGTGGCGCCGCACCATCCGCTGGCCGCGGTTGAGGAATCGATCACCGACGCCGTGCTGGTGCGCCACCGCGCGGTGGCCGTGGCCGATTCGGCACACCGCCTCACACCGGTCACGGTGAACCTGCTGCCCGGTCAGGACGTGTTCACTGTGCCGACGATGCAGGCCAAGCTCGAAGCCCAGCTGCGCTGCCTGGGCTGCGGCTTCCTGCCCGAACCGGTGGCCCGTGAGCACATCGCCGCCGGCCGCCTCGTCGTCAAGACGGTCGAGCGCACCCGGCCGGCAGCCACCTTCAGCTACGCCTGGCGCGTGCCTTCGGCGCGGTCGTCGATCGGCGATCCGCGGGCGCTGGACGCCGGCCTGATCGGCGACGCGGGCGTGGCAGGCGGCACGGGCAAGAAGGGCAGCAGCCGCAGTGCGCCGGTCGGCCTGGCGCTGCGCTGGTGGCTGGATCGGCTGGCGAACCCGGCCACGCGCCTGGCGCTGCTGGAGCGCCACGCGGGCCCGCGGCCGCTGGGGTTCTGAGCCTCCTCCCACGCAAAGCGAACACGTGATGCGCCCCACCGGCCGCTTCGCCCCCTCGCCCACCGGCCCGCTGCATGCCGGCTCGCTGGTCGCCGCGCTGGCCAGCTGGCTCGATGCGCGCGCGATGAATGGCCGCTGGCTGGTGCGCATCGAAGACGTCGACACACCACGCTGCGTGGCCGGCGCCGACCGGGTGATCCTCGCGCAACTGGCCGCCTGCGGCCTGCACGCCGACGAGCCGGTGGTGTGGCAATCGCAGCGCAGCGAGGCGTACCAGTCGGCATTGCAGCAGCTGAGTCAACGTGGGCTGGCCTTTCCCTGTGGCTGCTCGCGGCGCGACATCGAAGCAGCGTGGCTGGCCAGCGGGCAGCTGCACATGCGCCATGGCGAGCTGGTCTACCCCGGCACCTGCCGCCACAGCCTGCAAGGCAAGGCAGCGCGGGCGCAGCGGCTGCGCTGCACGCATGCCGATGGCAGCGATGTGGTGATAGCCTGGACCGACCGTCGGCTGGGCCCGCAGACCCAGAACGTCACGCAGACCATTGGCGACGTCGTGCTGCAGCGCGCAGACGGGCTGTGGGCCTACCAGCTCGCGGTGGTCGTCGACGACGCGGCGCAGGGCATCACACACGTGGTGCGCGGCGTGGACATCGCCGACAGCACCGCGCGCCAGATCCACCTGCAGCGCCAGCTCGGCCTGCCCACGCCGCAGTACCTGCACACACCGCTGGTGCTGGCCGCAGACGGCCAGAAGCTGTCGAAGCAGAACGGCGCCATTGCCTTCGATGCCAGCGACCCGCTGGCCGCGCTGCGCGCGGCGGGCGCGGTGCTCGGCATCGAGGCGCACGGCGACACGGTGGCCGACTGGCTGGCCTGCGCGGTGCAGTCGTGGGCGGCGGTGCTTGTGACGCCATTTGTGCCTCCGTTGCCCGCCCTCGCGGGCACGGCCACTCAGTCGGCCGGCGACGCGGCCCCCGGCGACATGAGCGGGCTGGCCAAGCCCTTGGCGTGAACGGGCAAGGCCTGAAGCTGGCCGAGCCAGGGCATGGCCGATACGCCCCACATCTGCTTGTGGGGCGCCAGTTCGGCCCGCTCGTTGACACAGCCCAGCCTCAGGTTCAACACCTTGGGAATCTCGGCCTCGGTGGCATACAGCTGGGTCCCACACTCAGCGCAAAAGGCTTGCGCCCGTCGGTTGCCGCTCGCAGCCACCTTGACGTAGTGCTTCGCGGTGCCGGACAGGATCACGTCCTCCACCGGCGTCGGCAGCACGGCCCTGAAGGGCCCGCCCGAGATCTGCTGGCAATCCGCGCAGTGGCAGAGCAGCACCTTTTTGGGGTCGACGGTGGCCTTGAACGTGATGGCGCCGCAGTGGCACTGACCGGTGATTTGCATGGGAGGTCCTGGCGTTCAGGGGTCGGTGTCTTCTTTGCCGAAGCTCTACGCTGCTTCGAGCAGGAACTCGACCTTCACTGCCTCGAATGGAAAGACGATGCCGCCACCTTCGGCACGATCGAGAACGCCCGCATTGAGCAAGGCCGTGATGTCCGAGTGAACGGCCTTCACATCGCGCTCGACGCGGCGGGCGGCTTCGCGGATGGAGATGGGGCCGGCGCCGCACAGAACCTTCAGCAGTTCCCAGCGTTTCGCCGTCAGAACCTGCCACAGCAGTTCCGGGGTTGCAAAGCTGATGCGCGCCGACCGCTCAGGCTTTCCGATCTTCCAGGACTGCACAAAGTTCGCCATCGATTCCTCGGGGGAGCGAACCTCAAGAACCACTGTTTTCATCGTTCCACCTCGCTATGTCTTTCTGAAAATCGACCATCAGCCATTCTGGCGTGCTGAACTTGTATGACTGCTCGATTGCGCCGAAATGGCGGTGGTTGCCCTTTCCGACTTCGTTGTCGTAGCGCACGACGCATACCGAGTCGACCACGTAGGCCAGTCGGTATTTGAATTCGTGGGCGGAACCCGGCACTGGCGTCGGGACTCGCCAAAGGACCAATTCGGCGAATGACCGAGTCGAATAGACGATCCGCATTCGCGCAATCAGCGTTGCCTTCATGTTGGACATGATGACAACATAGGAGGGTGTTGTCAACTACTCCAACGATCCGCAGCAAAACGCCGAACGTTTGAATTCAGCTGGTGCCGAAGGCACCCCGCTGGAATGATGGGTAAACCGGCGCTTCGAACCGCGACCCGCTACCACTCCATTCGGTCAATTAGGTCAGTGCCTGGAACATCGACAAGGCCTGACGGTGCACGCGCTGCAGCGCCAAGGCATTTAACGGCGACGCGAAAGATTTGTTTGCCACCCTCTTGCGTATGCCTAGCAGCAGCCAACGCAATTGCCTTCTCTGCGGATTGCCAAGAAGTCACGCCGTACCCCGAGCACTCTCCCTCCACCGATGACAGGGTAACGACGTATCGGTCAGGCCAAGACTCAGCGCTGGTGCCCATGTGTCAGCTGACTGCTGGTTTATTCAGAACGCATTGTTGCTCAACTCTGGGACTTGCCGCTTAACCAAGCCCACGCTGTGCACGCTAAGGCCTTGACTGTCAAAGCGAATTCGACGGTTTACTAGCTTTTTTTCTCAGCTTTAAATTCATATGAAATCCGGCACCCATCGATCAGAGTCTGCCAGCCACGTGACGCTGGTGCAATGGTGGGTCTGCGTCCACTGAATGCGCTGAAAACGTAGGCGCCACCGCCAAGCCGACCTTGGTGTGCTTCTGCCTCTGCCGACAGCGTGAGTCGATTCGGCGCTTCGCCGCCCCGCCAGTCAGCCGCCAGCGCCCGCCCCGGTCGGCAGGCTCAACACGAAACAACTCCCCCCGCCCTCGCGCGGCTCGCATCGCACGCGGCCGCCGTGGCGTTCGGCAATCTGCTTGACGAGGCTCAGGCCGAGGCCCACGCCACCGGCCGTCTCGGCATGGCCGGGCAGGCGGTAGAACGCTTCGAAGATGCGCTCGCGCAGCGCCTCGGGCACACCACCTCCGCGGTCGCACACCCACACCTCGACCTCCTGCGCAGTGGCCTTCAGCATGATCTCGATGGGGCTGCCGCCACCGTAGCGCTGCGCGTTGTCGATCAGGTTGCGCACCGCGCGGCGCAGCAGGCGCTCGTCGCCCTGCACACTGGCGGCGCGGCCTTCGACGCTGGCCGCCACGCGCGCGGCCTCTTCTGCGACGAGGCCCAGCACATCCACCGGCTCGCGGCGCGGCATGTCGCGCGCCGCATCGAGTCGGCTGGCCAACAGCACCTCTTCGACCAGCGCATCGAGTTCGGCCACGTTTTGATCGATCTCGCGCTTCAGGCTGTCGCGCTGTGCAGGCGGGGCCGTGTCGAGCATCGACACCGCCATCCGCATGCGGGCCAGCGGCGAGCGCAGCTCGTGGCTGGCGTTGGCGAGCAGCGACTGGTGCGAACGCACCAGGGTCTCGATGCGGGCTGCCGCCTGGTTGAAGCTGGTCGCCACGGCCGCCACCTCGTCGCTGCCGCTCACCGCGACGCGGTGACTCAGTTCGCCCGCGCCGAACTGCTCCACGCCTAGGCGCAGGCTTTGCAGACGCCGTGTGAGGCGGTTGACCACCGGCCAGGCCGCGGCCGACACGCCGGCAAACAGCAAGCCGAGCAGCAACACCAGGCCCGCACCGCCTTGCCAGGGCGGCGGCACCAGGGACAGCGGGAACAGCGGCGGCGCGCCGGGCGGCCCCCCGCGGCGGTCGCCCGGCCCAGGGCCGCGCCACGGCCGCATCACCCACAGGGTGCGGCCGTCTGCCAGCGGCACCGCATAGGCGCGGTCGCGCGGGTCCGGCGCTGCGGCGTCTTCGTGCGGCGTCGCGGCGGAGGCCTGTTGGCGTTCGGTGAACAAGGCCGAGGTGGCGATGCGCACGCCCCGCCCGTCGTCGAGGGCCAGCGGAAGGCGCAAGCGCTGCGACCAGTCGAGCAGCGCAGCGGCTTGCTCCTCGGCCGGTGCTTTGTCACCGGGCAGCGAGCGCTCGATCAGATCGCCCCAGGCAGCCATGCGCTCGGCCAGCACCGAATCGGCACGAACGCGCTCGCCTTCGATCTCCCGCTGAAACAGCCAGCCCGATGCGGCAGCGAACAGCAGCAGCACCACCACCACCGTGAGGTAGATGCGCAGCGTGAGGGTTTTCATGCGGCCGCGGGCCCGTTCAGTGCGGCTTCAGTCTGCATCTTGTTTCTTGGCAAACACGTAGCCCGCGCCGCGCACCGTCAGCACGCGGCGCGGCTCCTTCGGGTCGTCCTCGATCAGTGCGCGGATGCGCGAGATGTGCACATCGATCGAGCGGTCGAAGGCCTCCATCGGGTGGCCCTTCAGCGCATCCATGATCTGGTCGCGCGACAGCACGCGGCCCGGGCTTTGCGCCAGCACCACCAGCAGCTCGAACTGGTGGCTGGTCAGGTCGCAGGGCTTGCCATCAACCCGCGCCACGCGGGCGCCCAGGTCCACCTCCAGCCGACCGAAGCGCAGCACTTCGTCGGCACTGTTCGGCGCCGGGGCGGTGCGGCGCAGCAAGGCCTTGATGCGGGCCAGCAATTCGCGCGGCTCGAAGGGCTTGGGCAGGTAATCGTCGGCACCGAGTTCAAGCCCCACGATGCGGTCCATCGGCTCACCGCGCGCGGTGAGCATCAGCAGCGGCAGTGCGCGGGTGCGCGCATCGGCCCGCAGTTCGCGGCACAGATCGAGCCCGTCGCCATCGGGCAGCATCAGGTCGAGCACCAGGGCATCGTAGGCACAGGGCAGCGCATGGGGGCCGCTGGCGTACAGCCGGTCGCGCCCTGCGGCGAGGCTCGCCGCAGTCTCCACCTCGAAGCCGGCCGCGCGCAGGTAATCGCTCACCATCGCCGCGAGGCGGGTGTCGTCGTCGATCATCAACAGGCGAGCAGGCATGGGTGGGTGCGAGGTTCAGCGGGCAGGTTGCGCTGGTGACTGCCATGGTGAGCGCGCGGGGTAAAGGACCGTTGGCTGGGCCGTAAAGATCTGTGAACGCAACGGACTGCCGTGCGCCACGCAAACGCTACTTCGTCGAGCTCGGTGGCTCTTGTCGTCCGGAAAAGAACGCGCGCAGGTGCTTGAGGATGAGGTTCAGATCCAAGGGCTTGGTCCAGTAGCCATCGACGCCGCTCTGCTTGGCCAGCGCTTGCTGCTGCGGCAGCGCGTCGGCGGTGACCGCGATCACATGCATCTGCCGCGTGCTGGGGTGCTGGCGTATCTGCCGCACGATGTCGAGACCCGACATGTCGGGCAGGTTCATGTCGGTCAGCAGCAATTCGGGATGCTCGGTGCGCGCGAGTCGCAGCCCCTCGGCACCGGTCGACGCTTCCAGCAGCCGCCAGTTGCCCAGCCGCTCGAACACCTCGCGCATCAGCATGGCGTTGACCGGGTCGTCCTCGATGTACAGCGCGGTGCCACCCACTGCCTCGATCCAATCGGTCTGCGCCGGCATGGCGTCGGTGGAGTCCGGCCCGCGCCTGGCGCCTTTGGCCTGCGGCAGCGTGACGGTGAAGCACGAACCGGCGTTGGGCGTGGACGCGACCTCGATCGTGCCCCCCATGCCCAGTGTCAGTTCGCGGGCAATGACCAGGCCCAGCCCAGTGCCCTCGATCTGCGTCTTCTCGGCGCCCACCCGGTTGAAGGGCTGGAACAACTGGTCGAGCTGCGACGGGGTCATGCCCACACCGGAGTCTTCAATGCGCAGCTGCACCCGGGCGCTGCCCTGCGGTTCCACCACGATGCTGACGTGGCCCCCGGTGCGGTTGTACTTGATGGCGTTGGAGAGCAGGTTGATGAGCAGCTGGTCCATGCCGCGGCGGTCGGCCCGGGCATGCAGGCCGAACTCATCACCAAAAAATTCGACACGCACTGCACGTTCCATGGCCAGTGGCTGCAGCAGCGCGATGCCGTTGGCCACCACCTGATTGATGGCCACCGCCTCGCGCTGCAGCGAAAACATCTGCTGCTCGACACGCGACAGCTCCAGCACGTCGTTCACCAGACTGAGCAGCCGGGTGCCTGAGGTGCGTATGGTTTGCACCCGCTGTTTCTGGATGCCGGTCAGCGGCTCCTTGCGGTCGCCTTCCAGCAACTGGGCGAAACCGAGGATGCCGTTGAGCGGCGTGCGCAGCTCGTGGCTGATGCGCGACAGCATCTCGCTCTTGCTTCGGGTGGCCTCGCGGGTTTCGGCCATTTCCTGGCGCAGTCGGTCCAGCGCCCGCTCTTCGGTGATGTCGCGGCACACACCGATCAGCACGGGGGTGCGGGTGCGCTGGGGTGTGGCTTGTGCGCGGGCCACGAACTCGATCTGCCGCGAGTCGCCCGCCGCCGTGACGATGCCCAGCACCTCGCGCTGGATGCCGCCCGACACCGCCGCCAGGCTGATGAAGGCCTGCGCGCGTTCGCGCTCCGAAGGCAGCAGCATGTCCAGCCATTGCCCGAGGACAAAGGTCGTGGGCGAATCGCTGTCCAGCCGGTGCGCCGTGCAGGCGTTGCGGTCGAGCGTGATGGTGGCGCTCGACAGGTTCAGCTCGAAGATGCCGATGCCGGCCGCCTGCGACGCGAGCTCCCACTGCTGGCCGGTGCGGGCAATGTCGGCGGCGGCGCGTTCGGATTCGGTGACATCGGCCGCGAAGCCATGCCACAGCACGCCGCCATCGGCCATTCGACGCGGGCTTGCAAACCCGCTGACCACCCGCAGCCCGGCCTTCGGCAACTGAACGCGGAAGGTCTGCGACCACGGCAGGTTGGCCGCCGCAGCGGCTTCGATCTGCATCGCAAAGCCCTTGCGATCGTCGGGGTGGACTCGCTTGACCAAGGCCTGGCCATCGTCGGCCAGTTCCTCGGGCGTCAATTCGAACAGCTGGCGGATGCTCTCGCTGGTGTACGGAAAGTAGCCGCTGCCGTCAGGGCGGGTCAGGTACTGGTAGAGCACGCCGGGCACGTGCTGCGCCAGCAGCTGCAGCGTGTCGGACACCTCGCGCTCGTGGCGTTCGGCGCCGATGCGGTGCGTCACGTCTTGCGCCGAACCGCGGTAGCCCTTGAACTGCCCATCGCTGCGGAACTTGGCGATCGCGCTGTAAGAAATGAGCCGATCACCGCGGGGGGTCGGTTTCAGCACCACGACCCGCGCGAACGACTGCGTGCGGTCGAGCACCTGCAGATAGCTCAACGGCGGCTCGACGACGCGGCCCGCCCCGTCGCGCATCGGCGAGTCCGGCGGCTGACCCCCCAGGTGCGCCGCCACCGTCAATCCGGTCAGGTCTTCAAAGCGGTCGGACAGCCAGGTGTAGCGGTGGGTGGCATCGGTTTCCCACAACCAGTCGCTGGACGCCGAGGCGAAATCGAGCAACCGCCGTTCGCTGATCTGCAGCTTGAACACCAGCTCCTGACTGGCCGCCGCATCGGCAGCACCCAAGGCCAGATCGTTCAGCCATTGCCGCTGCGCGGGCGACAGGCTGCGCGGCTGCCGACTCATCACGAGCAGCATGCCCAGCAGTTCGCCCTCGAACGCGATCGGGTGGCCAGCATAGCTGCGCACACCCCCCGCCACGTTGACCAGCGGGTGGCGCGCGAAGCGCGGGTCGGCCAGCGCGTCGGGCACCTCGAACATGGCCCCATGGCGCAAGCCATGGGCGCAGAACGACGACTCCAACGGGATGTTCAGCAAGTCGATGCCCAGCGGTGCCTTGAACCACTGATGCTGCTCTCCGACCAGGCTGATGGCCGCGAATTCGCTGTCGGTGAGTTGCGCGGCACTGCGCACGTAGAGCCCGAACACCGAGTCGGGCTGCGCCGACAGCAATTGCAGCTTGCGTCGGCGATCTGACAGCAGCGCCAGGTCGGCGTCGGAGGTCGTGTCAGGCATGGTGCCAAGTCGCCCTTGAAACACTGCTTCGGTGG
>JAKFUQ010000032.1 GCA_021732645.1 Rhizobacter sp.
CAACTCGACGACGCGGAATTTCAGACGCGGCTCGAACGCTGCGCGGTGCTCGATGTCGGCGGCGGCGCTTCGATCAACCCGGGGCGGCGCATCACCGGCGGCGACGGCGGCACACTCACGATTGCCAACGGCACGGCCAACCAGACGAATCCCGACTGGCTGGGTGCCGAGCTGCGCGGCTACGCACTCGGCAACGGCGGCGAGCTGGAACTGAGTCTGGCGCGCGCCGAGATCGGCGGCACGGCGACGCTGCCCGCGTCGGCCACCCGCTTGTCCACTGCGCTCTTTTCTGATTTCGGTTTTTCCAGCATCACCATTGAAGCCGCCGATCAGGTCAATGTGGCCGAAGGCACCGAGGTGGTGGTGCGGCAGAAGAACCTCGTCATTGACCTGAGTGCGCAGGCGCTGACGCTGCCCTCGGGCGGCGACCTCGCCTCGGTCGCGAGCGTGCAAACGCTGCCCGACTGGCAACGCGCTGCCGCGTCGGTTCACCTGGCCGCCGCGGCAGGCGGCACACCCGGTGCGGCCACGCTGAATGTGAACACCGGCGCGTCGATCACCACCGACGCGCGCGGCGAGATCACGCTCTCAGCGGTCAACGGGCTCACGATCGACGGCCGCCTCAGCGCGCCGGGGGGGCGCATCGGCATCAGCTTGAACGGCCCGGCCGACCTGTCGTCACCCGACCTGCGCATCGCCTCGAGCGCCGACCTTTCGACCGCAGGCGTCTTCGTTCAGACGCCGAACGACGAGGGCCGGGTACAGGGCACGCTGTACAACGGCGGTGCAGTCACGCTGGATGCCCGCAGCGCCGGCTTGCGCATCGCCGCAGGGGCCCGCATCGATGTGAGTGGGGTGAATCAGACCGTCGATGCAGCCACCAGCGACGCCGCACCGCGCTACGTGACCAAGAGTCTCGACGGCCACGCCGGCACCCTGGCGCTGCGTTCGCAGGGACGTGTGGTTCAAGACGGCACGCTCGTCGCACACGGCGGCTCGGCCACGGCGGCAGGCGGCAGCTTTGCGCTCGAACTCAATGCTCCCGAAGAACAAACGGTGCGCCCGGTGGAGCGGCGCATCGTCGTGGGTGCCAGTGCGGCCGGGGTGCCGCAGACGCCGGACTTTGTCGACGCCGCGGTCGATGCCGATGCGCTGGCCGCAAGTGGCTTCGAGAGGCTGCGCTTGCAAGCGGAAAACCGGATCGACTTTCGTGGCAGTTCGTCGCTGGACTTCAACCGCGGCATCCGCCTCGATGCGCCGCTGATCGAGTTGACGGCCGTGGTGGGCATTCCGGCGCTGCCGTCATCGGCACCACAGGTGACGCTGCGCGGCTCGACGGTCGCGATCGGCCAATCTCTGGGCGAGCGGCAGGCCGCGTCGAGCGGCGACCTGACCACCTTCCAGATCATCCCGGGTTCGGCCTCGCCGGTGCTGGCCACGCGTGTCGGCAGCGGCGTGCTGGCCATCGACGCCGGTGCGGTCGATGTGTACGGCAACACCACGCTCAACGGCGTCAGCCGCACGCGGATCGCGAGCGATGGCGACATTCGCCTGATCGGCCGCGCGCTCACCGTCGACTCGACCACCGGCGGGCAGCAAACAACGCTGCAGGTCGGCCGCCTGAGCAGCGCCGGCCACATCGAGCTCGATGCGGCACAGGTCTACCCGACCACGCGCACTGATTTCACGATTGCCGTGCACGACCAGCCCGGGGGCACCGCGGTGACAGGAGGCTCGATCACGGTCAGCAGCAACGGCAATGTGCCGGGCAGCGTGTACTCGGCCGGCGGCAAGCTGACGTTGCAGGCCGACACGATTCGGCAAGGCGGTAACGTCATAGCGCCGCTGGGCGAGATCGACTTGCGCGCGGCGAGCACGCTCGATGTGCTGGCGGGCAGCCTGACATCGGTCTCGGCCAACGGCCTGACCGTGCCCTACGGCACCACGCTGTCGGGGCGGCTGTGGCGCTATGTCGAAGGCGGCAGCACGGCTGACACAACGCTGGAATCGGTGAACGTGGCGGGCCAACGCATCAGCCTGGAGGCACCGGCCATCGACGTGCAGACCGGCGCGACGGTCGATCTGAGTGGTGGCGGCAATGTGCAGGCGCTCGAGTTCGTGCCCGGCAGCGGCGGCGACAACGACATCACGCGGGCCGCCAATACATTCGCCATCATTCCGACGGCGCGTCTGACCGCGAGCCCTTACGACACGCACACGCAGTCGCTGGCCGACGCCGGTTCTGGCTTTGCGCTCGGCAACGGCCGCGACGCGACGCTCTTCGACAGCATCCGCATCGGTGAGGGGGGCGTGCTGGCAGCGGGTGAATACACCCTGCTGCCGGCGCGCTACGCCTTGCTGCCGGATGCCTTTCTGGTCGAGCTGCAGACCGGCTCGGCGTTTCGCAATCTCGCGCTCGGTCAGAGCACCCGGCTGGACAATGGGCAACTCGTTTTGGGGGGCTTCCGCAGCGCGCGTGGCACGACGGTGACCGAAGCCCAAAGCGTGGGCGTGGTGATCCGTCCCGGCGCGGCCGCCCTGCTGTCGTCGGACTTCAACCTGAGCGGCGCCGAGCTGTTTGCCAGCGTGGCGGCAGAGAGCCGACTGGCCGCGCCGCGCGCGCCGTGGGACGCCGGCCGGCTGGTGATCGACAACGCCAGCGCCTTGACGCTCGATGGCCAGTTTGCGTCCAGCGCTGCTCGCGCCCCCGACCGGTCCCTGGGGCGCATCGCCGAGGTGGACATTGGTGGTGCGCGCATCGCCGTGGTCGACCGGGTCGGCGACCTGTCGGTGGCGCCCAACTTCTTGCAGATTGAAGGCGCGTCGCTGACCAACCTCAACGCCAGCGTGCTGCTGGGCGGCACACGCGCCGACACCGCCGACGGCATCGCCATCACCACCCGTGCCAGCGACATCGTCGTTGCCAACAGCAGTGCCGGTGCGGTGACGCTGCCCGAACTGGTGCTTGCCGCCACTGAACGCATCGAGGTGCGCG
Source organism: Rhizobacter sp. (assembly GCA_021732645.1). Classification (GTDB taxonomy): domain Bacteria; phylum Pseudomonadota; class Gammaproteobacteria; order Burkholderiales; family Burkholderiaceae_C; genus PBB1. Next base: position 2,996 of record JAKFUQ010000032.1, read on the forward strand.
AGGGCAGCAGGCTGGTGGCCAGGTCCAGCGGCGACAGCAGCTCGCCCGACGTCATCGGCAGTGAAGCCTCGGGCGCGTTGATCCGCCTGAGCGGCAGCGGTGCGTCGCGCATCGATCGGGGTGTGGCCTCGAACGCCAGCGGCGATGTGCTGATCGCTGCAGGGGCGAGCTTGGTGGCCGACGCGGCGCTGCTCATCGATGCGACCCGCTCGACCACATCGCAGGGGCTTTTGCGTGCGGGGGGCAGCGGCGGTGCGGGTGGCTCGCTCAGCCTGGCGTCCTCGCAGGTCAACCTGGGCGACACCGGCAACGCGCTCGGCCCGCTCACCGGGCTGGTGTTGACGAACGTCGATCTGGCGAGTTTCGGCGCACTCGACGAACTGGTGCTGCGTGGCTATGAGGCGATCGACCTGATCGGCACCACCACCCTCGGCTCGGCTCAGCTTGCCAGCCTGGTGCTGGAGACGCCGTTGTTGCGCGGGCAAGCCACCGCCAGCGGGCAGGCGGCGCAGGCGAGCATTGCGGCGCGCAGCGTCGAACTGGTCAACAACAGCAGCACACAGGCGGCTGCCAGCGTCGGCACGGGCACAGGCAACAACAGTCTGACGGTGCAGGCCGATCGCCTGTTACTGGGCGATGGCCACAAGGCCATCGGCGGCTTTGCGACGACGCTGCTCACGGCCACCAACAGCGTGCGCAGTGCAGGCGAGGGTCGCTTGCAGGTGGCCGGCGCATTGACCATAGCCACCCCGCGCGTGGTGGCGTTGGGGGGGTCGAATCAAACGGTCAGCGCTGCCGACACCACGCAGCCCAACGCCCCGGTGTATGCCGCGCTGGCGCTGACCCGCGCTGGCGCTGCGGTGACCAGCACCCCGGCCTCTGAGATCGAACTCGGCGGGCGGCTCACGCTGGAAGGCCAGCGTGTCGATGTGGCCACCACGGTGCTGGCGCGCTCGGGGCAGATCACCGTGGCGGCGCGCGGCACGGGCAGTGGCGATGGCGTCCGTCTGGCCGACGGCGCACGGCTCGATGCACGAGGCCAGGCGCGCAACTTCAACGGCCGACTGGCGATTGCCGACGGCGGCAGCGTGACGCTCGCCGCTGCGGCGGGCGCGGTGGCCGTGCAGGCGGGTGCGCTGGTCGATGTGTCGGCCGCGTCTGCGGGCGGCGGGGCAGGGCAGCTGAACTTGCGCGGTGCGTCGCTGGCGCTCGGTGGTGAACTTGCGGGCCGCGCGGCCAGCGGCGCGCGGTCGGGGTCCGCCAACATTGACCTCGACACGCTGGCCGATTTCTCGGCCCTCAACGGTGCATTGAACGCTGGTGGCTTTGCCGAAGAGCGGCAGCTTCGCTTGCGCAGCGGCGACCTCGCCGTGGCAGCGGCCGACGAGGTGCTGGCGCGTCGCGTCACGCTGGCCGTTGATGCAGGCCGGCTCGACGTTGCGGGCCGCATCGGCACTGGCGCTGCCGCCGGGGGTGCTCGTGTTGATTTGTTTGCGCGCGACGACATCACACTGGCCGCAGGCAGCCGCGTCGTTGCCAACGCCAGCGCTGCCGGTGCGCGCGGCGGCGAGGTGCGCATCGCCAGCCGTGACGGCGGCCTCGCCTTCGATGCCGACTCGACCATCGACGTGCGCGCGGGCGATGCCGGGCCTGCGGGCTCGGTGATTTTTGGCGTCAGCCGCAGCGCGGCCGATGAGTTGGCACCCATCGCGCTGGACGGCACCGTGCTGCGCCACAGCGCTGCCGGGTTGGCCGCGCTCGCCGCGGGCAACCCCGGCGACGCACCAGCCTCGGTGGATGTCGAGGCGACGCGCGCCTACACCGTGAGCGGCAGCGTCAGCGCGGCCAACATCGCCGGCTTTGCCGCCGACCACGCCGCTTTTGTGGCCACCAGCAATACGACGGTGATCACCGGTGGCCTGCGCGACGAGACCGGCACGCTGGCCGGCGCACGCTTGCTCGGCGCCACCGAGCTGCGCAGCGTCGGTGATCTCACGCTGGGGGCGGCCTGGGACTTGACCAACGCGCAGTGGCTGGCTGGCGGTCAGCCCGGCACGCTGACCGTGCGCGCCAACGGCAACCTGACCCTGAGCCAGTCGCTGGGCTCACCCAACGACGACATTCTGGCGGGTGACACCTGGAACCTGCGGCTGGTGGCCGGTGCCGATCTGTCGGCAGCGAACCCGCTGGCGACGCGTGCGCGCGCCGCCACGTCGGGCTCGCTGGCGCTGACCGGCGCCAACGCGCGGCTGCGCACCGGTACCGGCCGCATCGACATCGCCGCCGCCGACCATGTGTCGATCCAGAACGTGGCGAGCAGCATCTACACCGGTGGGCGCATCGGTGCGGCCGACACCGAGGTGCAAGGCAACAACCGCTGGGCCGTCGATGGTGGTGGCATCTCGATCCGCGCGGGCGGCGACTTCATCGGAGCCGATAGTGCGTCCGGGGACCTGTGGATCAACGAATGGCTGCGCCGACCGCGCAGTTCGAACGTCGCGTTTGCCTCACTCCAGCCAACCGACTGGTGGAGCTTCCGGCCGCGATTCCAACAAGGTGTGGGCACGCTGGCAGGGGGCGACATCGACATCGCCGCCGGCGGCAGCCTCAGCAACATCGCTGTCGCTGCACCGACCACCGGGCGCACCTTCCGTGACGCCAGCAACCAGCGCCAGGTCGATGTGCAAGGCGGTGGCAACCTCGACGTGCGCGTGGGCGAGAACGTGGTGGGCAGCTCGTTCTATGTGGCGCGCGGGCAGGGCCGCGTCGAAGCGGCTGGTGACATTGGCCTGACCCGGCCGACGCAGTTGTATGTGGCCGGCGTGAGCAGCGGCGCGGTGCCCGAGGGTGCCAACATCGACCTGATCGCCGGGGGCAGCGTCGCGCTGCAGACCGTCAGCAACCCGACTTCGCTGTACCAGACCGGTCGCGACAACAGCGACCCGGTACGCGGTCCGAGTTTCGGCACGCAAGGCAATGTGTCGACGTTTTTCACCTACTCGGCGAACAGCCGTGCCGGGGTGGCCGCAAAAAGCGGCGACGTGGGTTATGCCTCGGTGCTGGCTGAGAACTGGCGCGGTTTCAACGCGGTGTCGCAGTTGACCGCCAACCAGACCCTGATTTCTGGTGCCTACCCGGCCAGCCTGGACGTCGTGGCATTCACCGGCGACATCACCGGGCCCCTGCTGGCCGATGCCATCACCACCTTCCCTTCGGCGACGGCCAGCGTGGCACTTCTGGCCGGTGATTCCCTGTTCAACGTCGGCTTCCACGGCTCCGACCGCAGCCCGGCGACAGTCATCACACCGACCAGCCAGTTCAACCTGGCCAACCTCAGCTTCCGGCAGCTCGACGGTGTGACCGGCTTGCAGGCGCGTGCTGGTGATGCACGCATCGTGGCCCGCAACAGTACACAGCCCTTCGTCTTCGACGTGCAAGCGCTCGACGGCAGCTTCATCGGCAATGGCGCGGCGGCACCGCTGGTCTACACCGGTGTGGGTCGGCTGCGGGCAGGGATCGACATCGTGAGCCCCTTCCTCAGATGGCAGAACCTGCAACCGGGCGATGTGAGCGAGGTGCGCGCCGACAGCGGCGACGTTCGCAACCCCGGCATCTTCGAGATACGCGGTCCCGGCCGACTGCTCGTGCAAGCCGGACGCAACATCGACCTCGGGCAGTCGGCCAACAACGGTGCTGCCGGGCAGGGCAACATCGGCGGTCTGGTGGCCACCGGCAACGATGCCAACCCGCAGTTGCCTTTCGAAGAAAGCGCGCGCATCTCGGCCTTTGCCGGTGTGCGTGGTGATGTGAATCTGGCGGCGGTCGATGCCGCGTACGCAGAAATCATCGCGCTCAACCGCGCTTCGGTGACCATCATCGATCTGTACCGGCAACTGAGCACCGATCCGGATGCGGCGCGGCTGCTGGCCGCTGACAACATCGCGGCGCTGGCGGCGGCAGACCCCCTGTATGCGCCCTTCGTGGCGCTCGACACCTCGGCACCCCGCGCCTTCAGTGCCTACCAGGAGGCGCTGCGCACCAACAGCCTGCCGCTCGGCCCGACCGCCGACAGCGCGGCGGCGGCGAGCCTCTATGCGCTGCTCAATGCCGAGACCAATGCCGCTGCGCTGAGCGCCGCTGGATCGATCGCCGCGCTGGCGGCCGCTCCGGGCGGGGCCGCCTACGCGGCATTCCTGGCGTTCGACGAACGTTACCCACGCGTCTTCGCCGACTATCTGCTGCGCCGCAGCGAAGGCGCACTGCCGACCGGGGTGACACCGATCGTTTTCTCGAACGCGCTGGCGGAGGTGTCGGCGCAGGTGGTGCCGACCGATGCGGTGTCTGGTGGCAGCCTGTTCAGCTTCCTGACCTCGATCCAGACCTACGGTGGCAGCGACATCGACCTCTGGGCACCGGGCGGTGACGTGGTGGTCGGCCTCACCACGCCGGGCACCACCACCGTGGGGGTGCTGACCAACGCGGGGGGTGCCATACGCAGCGTGGTCGGTGGTGATTTCAACGTCAACCAGGGCCGGGTCATCACCGCGCAGGGCGGCGACATCCTGCTGTACTCCTCAGCCGGCAGCATCGATGCTGGCCGTGGTGCGCAAACCTCGCTGACCACCCCTGCGCCGCTGCGCATTCCCATCCTCGATGCCGACGGCAACCAGATCGGCGTGCAGATCACCACACCGGCCAGCGCGGTGGGCAGTGGCATCCGCACCCTGACCTCCGACCCGGATGGCCTGGGCCCCTTGCTCACCCCGGCGGCGGGTGACATCTTCCTGTTCGCCCCGGCCGGCGCCATCGACGCCGGCGAAGCGGGCATCCGCTCCAGCGGCAACATCGTCATCAATGCGCAGTCGGTGCGCAACGCCAGCAGCATCAGCGCCTCGGGCTCATCGGTTGGCGTGCCAGTGGCCGCGACCGGCAGCCTGGCCTCGGCACTCAGCAGCGCGGGCACCACCAACAACTCGAAGTCGGCCGAAGAGGCTGCGGCTGCCGCCACCAGCGCAGCGCGCGCCGCGGCGGCGGCCGAGGGGCTGCAAAAGCCCAGCATCCTGACGGTCGAGGTGCTCGGCTTCGGCGACAAGAACTGCAAGGAGCAGCAAAAAGACTGCTTCGCCAAATGACACACCCCTGCAAAGCGTCGCTGGAAATTCACAGCACTGAAATAAAGCCTCTTTAAGGTCAGGGTTTGCACCTTACTGACGGTCTCGTTCCGCCGGACATGAAAAAACTCGTTGTACTGTGTCTTGCCTTGTGGGGTCTGGCGGTGACAGGTGTTGCGCACGCCGCCTGGAATGCCGACTGGCCGCAGCGGGTGAAGATAGTCCTGAACACCAGCCCCGACGGCCTGCCGACGGGCGCCGCCCTCGACACCGTGCCGGTGCTGGTGCGCCTGCACACCGGCAATTTTTCGTTCGTCGACGCCAAACCCGATGGCACCGACCTGCGTTTCATCGCCGCCGACGACAAGACGCCGCTGAAATATCACATCGAGAAGTTCGACGGGCTCAATGAACTCGCGCTGATCTGGGTGCAGGTGCCGCAGCTCGCCCCCGGCGTCAAAGACGCGTTCATCTGGCTGTACTACGGTAATGAAGCCGCCGCGGCAGGCGACGATGCCAAGGGCAGCTTCGATGCCACCCAGGGGCTGGTCTACCACTTCAACGAACGTGAAGCCCTGCCGCAGGATGCGACCGCCAACGCCAACCACGCGCTGCGCTCCACGGCCAAAACGACCGGCGCCGGGCTGATCGGCGGAGCGCTTACCTTCGACAGCAGCAGCGAGCTGGCCCTGCCGGGTACGCCGTCGTTGAAGGCCGGAGCCGGTGGCTTCACGGTGTCGTTCTGGATCAAACCCACCGACATTGCCGACGCACCGATCTACACCCAAAGCGAAGGCGCCGAGCCGCTGACGGTGGCGCTGCGTGGTGGCAGTCTGGTGGCCCAGGTTGGCACACTCACCGCACCGGCATCGGCTCCGTTGGTGGTGGGTGCATGGCAGCATGTCGCGGTGACGGTGAACGGCGGTGTCGCGGTCTACCTCAACGGTGTGGAGGTGGGCAAGGCGGTCGGGCCTGTTTCTGAGCTGGGCGCGGCCGCCATCGTCGGCAAGGGCTTCCAGGGCGAGCTCGACGAACTGCAGGTGGCCAGCACCGCGCGCTCGGCCGAATGGATCCAACTCGCTGCGCTGTCGCAGGGGCCAGACCAGAAGCTGGTGGTCTACGGCGCGGCCGAAGGTGAAGCGGTCGAAGAATCGGGCCCGTCGTACCTGAAGATCCTGCTGGGCGCGGTGACCATCGACGGCTGGATCGTCATCGCCATCCTGATGGTGATGTTCGTCATCAGCCTCTACGTGATGGCCACCAAGGCGATGTTCGTCAACCGCGTGGCCGAAGACAACCGGCGCTTCCTGGCGCAGTTCAACAAGCTGATGAACGCGGTGAGCCCTGACATCTCGGCCGCCGACAGTGCGGCTGCCGACAGTGAACTGGCCCGCCGCTACCCGAACTCGCAGATCCATCGCCTCTACGCTGCGGGCGTGTCCGAACTGCAGGGCCGCTTCGATGCCTACCGCGCAGCCGGTCGCTCCATGCAGATCAGCGAGCAGGCGCTGGCGGCCATCCGCGCGACGGTCGATGCGCGGCTGGTGCGCGAGCTGCAGCGACTCAACAGCCTGATGGTGCTGCTGACCATCTCGATTGCCGGCGGGCCGTTCCTCGGGCTGCTGGGCACGGTGGTCGGCGTGATGATCACCTTCGCGGCGATTGCGGCGGCGGGCGATGTGAACGTGAACGCCATCGCACCGGGCATTGCGGCCGCACTGGTCGCCACGGTGGCCGGCCTCGCGGTCGCGATTCCAGCGCTGTTCGGCTACAACTACCTGACGGGGCGCATCGGCGAGCTGACCTCCGACATGCAGGTCTTCGTCGATGAGTTGATCACCCGCATCGCCGAGAACCACTCATCGTGAGGCCGCGCTCATGAAGGTTCAAGGCGCAGGCAAGGCCTACGACGAAATCAACGTCGTGCCCATGCTCGATCTGTCGTATGTGCTTTTGGTGATCTTCATCATCATGACCACCGCCTCGGTGCAGGGCATCAAGGTCAATCTGCCCAAGGCGAGTGCTGCGCCCAGCCTCGCCAAACCGCTGACCAAGGCGATCACGATCCGCGACGACGGCCAGATTTTTCTCGACACCTACCCGGTCACCCTGCAAGAGCTCGAAGACCGCTTGCGCCAGCTGCAGGCGGTGAACCCGAGCTTTCCGGTGGTCATCAAGGGCGATGCCAAGGTCAGCTACGAGAAGGTTGTCGATGTGCTCGATTTGATGGGCCGCCTCGACAT
>JAKFUQ010000249.1 GCA_021732645.1 Rhizobacter sp.
AGGACATGGCGCGGGAATATCTGCGCCTTCTCGATCTCAACCTGAGTCAGCCGACACCGAGGTCGGCAGCAGACTATGACTGGCTCATGCTGGAGATGTATGACCAGGTGGTACGCAATCAGACTGGCGGCGCGATGGCTGACTACCTGCGTCAGCCTGCAATGGTCAATGAAGGCTACGTGGTGGCACGCATCGGAAAGGTGGCCACTGACCTGATCCACCGTACCCTCCAGCCAGATACGAGCCAGTCAGTAGGCCTATCGGGGCGGCTGCGGCGGGTCACGCTGGCCAAGGTGGGTGGTTGGATGCGCAGAAAGCTGCTGGTGCGCTGGGGTAGTGAAGCCCTGAAGGTCGGTACCTTCAGGCTGGGTGGGGAGGTGCATCTGTGGATGTACGACCGCTATTCGCTTGCCCGTGCGCTGGGCCAGGCTGGCTTTGTTGATGTGCGTCATGTCGACCCGCACACCAGTGCCGTGCCCGACTGGTCCCGGTATGAACTGGACGTGCGTGGGGGCGCCGTTGTCGACCCGACATCGTTGTTCATGGAGGCGCGCAGGCCGCTGCTGTGACAGGCTTCAAACCGCGTTGGTGCAGCCATGAGCAGATTGCCGTGTCCCAAATGGAACCTGCATGAAAATCTGCGTGTTCGCACCTGACCTGCCGTACCCGCCAAACCGTGGCGGGCGGGCCGATGTGTGGCGCCGCATCCTAGCGTTGCGTGTGCTCGGCCACCAAGTGGCGTTGGTGTGTCTGGTCGAGCCAGACGGGCACCCGCTGGCGCCAACCGCGGCCGATCTGGCAGCGGTGGATGCGGTGGTGGTGCAGCGCTTCAGCTTTCCGATGCGGCGCAGTGCATGGCGCACGCTGCGCCAGTTGGCGATGGCCTGGCGCACGCCTTGGCATGCAGCCACACGGGTGCCTGCAGCAGATGAGCAGCGGCAGTTGCAGGTACTGCTGGATGATTTCGCACCTGATTTGCTGTGGCTGGACGGTCCTTGGTTCGGGCGCGTGGTGCTGGCGGCGCTGCAGCGTGGCCGGGCCCGTCTGGCTTACCGCTCGCACAACATTGAGCACCAGTACCTCGCGCGCCAGGCCGCGGTCGCGCTGCGCTGGCGCGACCGGCTGGCATGGCGCATGGCGTGTTGGGGTCTGGCCCGATTCGAGCGGCAGCTGATGGATCGCGCCGATGCGGTTTACGACATCTCGGTGGACGATCTGGCGTTTTGGCAAAGGCGGGGCGTGAAGCGCCTGTACTGGTTGCCGCCCTTGCCTGAACAGGTCTTGGCGGGTGCAACGGTGCCCGATCCGATCCCTGGCGAGGTGGTTTTTGTCGGCAACCTGGCCACGCCCAACAATGTCCGCGGAGTGCAGTTTCTGTTGTGCGAGGTGATGCCACTGCTGCGGACCCGCAGGCCAGGAACGGCGGTGTCGATCGTCGGCAGCCGCCCAGGTGACGAGGTGCGTGCCTGGGCCGTGCAGGCCGGAGCCACACTGCATGCCGACGTCGCCGAGCCGATGCGGCATCTGCACGGCGCAGCTGTTCTGGTCAACCCGGTCATGACCGGCAGTGGCGTGCAACTGAAGATGCTCGACATGCTGATGACCGATCGCCCCATCGTCACCACCACGCAGGGCACCCGCGGCCTGCCGGCCGAGGCGGTGGCGCTGCTACAAGTGGCGGACACGGCAGAAGCTTTTGCGGGCGCCGTAGTCGAAGCGCTGAACGGCGGCACTATTGACGTGCTGACGCGCAGCCGCGTGCGCCAACAGTTCAGCGTGGACGGGCTGGGAACTGCGCTGCGGCACTTGGCCCCCGGGCTTCCCGTTCCCGCGTTGCCGGCTGTGGTCGAGACAAGCACTGCGTCAGCGCGAGGCCCGCGTTGAGCGGTACACCACTTCGGGTGCTGGTGATTCACTCGTCGGCTGAGCTCTACGGTTCCGACAAGTCTCTGCTGGACGTCGTTCGCCTGCGCCCATCGCACATGGCGATGACGGTGGTTCTGCCCGAGCCGGGTCCGCTGGTGGCGGTACTGCAGGCCAGTGGCGCTGAAGTGTTGGTTGGGGAGGTGTGCAAACTTCAGCGCGCCATGCTGTCACCCGCAGGGCTGTGGCGCACCTTGTGCTCAGTGCTACGCACGTTGCGCTTTCTGGGGTCGCTGCACCGCAAGCGACAGTTCCATTTGGTGTACTCCAACAGCGTGGCGATTCTCGGTGGTGCACTGTTCGCACGACGCGCCGGTCTGCCACATGTCTGGCATGTACGCGAGATCGTGGCCAGCTCGCGCAAGCTGACCTGGGTGTTCCGCCAGTTGGTGCGCTGGATGTGCGTGCGCGCAGTCTGTAACTCCGCTGAAACTCGGGCCTGGATCGCCCACGTTGGCCCTGACCAGGCAGCGCGATACCTGGTGGTCTGGAACGGTGTGGACCCATCCGGTGCGCCGGTGGACCGCGCTGCCGCGCGCCGCAGCCTGGGTGCAGCACCCGAGGAATTGCTCTTCGTGCTGGTGGGGCGTATCAACGCATGGAAGGGTCAGGGCCTGCTGATCGAAGCGTTTGCTGCACTGGTGCGCCTGGGTGTGGCGGGCCTGCCACCGCTGCGCTTGGCCATCGTGGGTTCGGCTTATGCGGGCCAGGAACATTTCGAGGTGCAGTTGCGTGATGCGGTGGCGGGTAGCGGTTGCGCGGCGCAAATCACGGTGACCGCGTTCCGTGAAGATGTGGAGGCAGTGTGGGTAGCCGCAGACGTGGTGGTGGTGCCGTCCACCGAGCCTGAGCCTTTCGGTCGTGTAGCAGTCGAAGCGATGGGCTACGCGAAACCGGTGATCGCGGCAGCCCATGGTGGGCTTATCGAGATCGTTCAGGACGGTGTGACTGGCCTACTGGTACCCCCACGCGATGCCGCTGCCTTGGCGGGTGCGCTGAAGCGCCTAGCGGCCGACAAGCCGCTTTGCGAGGCCATGGGCCTGGCTGGCCGCGAGCGGCAGCGCATGGTGTTCTCGCTCCAGGGGTACGTGGAGCGGGTGACTGCGGTATTGCAGGAAGCCGCAGGGTCGGCGACCTTCAAAGAGGAATCCAGATGACCGCGCCAACACTGCGCATCCTCGGCACTCGGGGCGTGCCAGCCGCACATGGTGGCTTTGAGACCTTTGCCGAGCACTTGGCGCTTTACCTGGTGCACCGCGGCTGGCGGGTGGTGGTGTACTGCCAGCAGGAAGGCAACGCCTCAGTGCGTGAGGACCACTGGGAGGGGGTAGAGCGGGTGCACATCAGCGTGCCTGGCAATGGCCCGCGCAGCACCATCGACTTCGACTGGCGCGTGACGCGCCATGCTGCGGCCTGCGGTGATCTGTGCCTGACTCTGGGCTACAACACTGCATTGTTCTGCGCCCTGCTGCGCCTGCGCGGGGTACCCAACGTGATCAACATGGACGGCATCGAATGGTCCCGCGCCAAGTGGGGCCCGGTCGCCAAGGCTTGGTTTTGGCTCAACGACTGGGCCGGCTGCCTGCTCGGCAATCACCTGGTGGCCGACCACCCGGAGATCAAAGGCCATCTGCAGACCCGGGTCGCCGCTGACAAGATCACCACGATCGCCTACGGTGCCGATACCGTAGAGCAGATGGACGAAGCGCCGGTGCGTGCGCTGGGGCTCGTGCCCGGCCGCTACATGACCGTGGTCGCTCGGCCAGAGCCCGAGAACTCGATCCTGGAGGTGGTGCGAGGGTTCTCGCAGAAACCGCGCGGTATGACCTTGGCAGTGCTGGGCAACTACAACCCTGCCGTGCCCTACCACGCGCAGGTGCAGGCAGCGGCCGGACCTGAGGTGAAGTTCCTTGGTGCCATCTATGACAAGCCGGTGCTGCAGGCCTTGCGAGTCCATGGGGCCGCCTACGTGCATGGTCATCAAGTGGGCGGCACCAATCCGTCGCTGGTGGAGGCGTTGGGCGCAGGCAATGCAGTGATCGCACACGACAACCGCTTTAATCGGTGGGTGGCGGGAGACGATGCGGCCTATTTCAAAGACAGCGCCGATCTGGCTGCGGTTCTGGATCGGTTGGCTGCCGACCCGGCAGCGCTTGAGTACATGTGCGACGCCAGCAGGCTGCGATTCAAACAAGCCTTCACCTGGCCAGCAATCCTGAGCGAGTACGAGTCACTGCTGCAGGCGTGGCTGCCGGGGCAGGCCAAGGGTAACCGGCAAGTTGGGCCAGGCGGTTCAACGACGCCACGGTGAGTCGGCCCGCAAGAACAGCTGCTGGGTGCCGGCAGCCAATGTGGTGGGCAGCGTCACTGGCGTACCGTCGACCGTCACCGCCGTGCAGCTACTTCCCCAACCCAGGTTGCTGCAGCTGACGGTTCGCGTGCCGCTCTTGGGCGCATAGGCCAATGCACTCCAGTCGGCGGCGGTGGAGAAACTGAAGCCCTGCAGTTCACGCACAGAGACGTTGTCGAAGTACACCGGCACGCCCACCGTCTTGCTCTGCAGGTAGACCCGTGCGGGGTCAGCAGCCTTTGCAGTGAAAAATCCTTCGTAGCGGACCACTTCGCCGGCCACACCGCTGAGCTTGGAAGAAGAACTGAAGGCGCCGGTGGCCATCGAGTCGTACGGTGCTGCATGGCGCCCGATGTACGGGAAGCGCAGCGTGGCAGCCTGCTCTAACCGGGCGGTGTAGCTGAAGACGTGGAGTGCGTTAGCCTTCAAGGAGAACGGCGGGCTGGCCAAGTAATCGTTGTCGGTGCCCGGCAGCAGCCGCATGCAGGGGCCCGCGCAGCCGCTGCTGTTGCTAGTGGCCTGTACAGAGCCCGGTGTGTAACTGGCGCCGAACCACGTATTCCAGGTGCCGATGCCCGCGTCAAAGGCGCCACCACGAACCAGCTCTGGCCCCAACACCAGTGAGTACATCGCGAAGGTCAGTGGCGTAGCCGTGCGCGCGTCGGCGGTGTTGAACTGGGCCCAAGTGGCCGAGCTCATCTTCGTTTCCTGGGTGTTGGAGCGGATCCATGCGTGCGCGCCGTCCAAGCTGCCGTCTAGTCTCACCACTTGGTTCCCGGTGAAAACGTTGCTGCTGGAACTGATAGAACTGCTGCCCGACAGGTTGTTAAAGAACCAGATCGGGTACGACTCTTGAAATGTAGGCATCGCCGGGAACACAGCCGAGCCCGTTTTCAGTGGCACGATCTGATTGGCCCGGAAGATATTGCCAACCATCCAGTCTCTGTCGTTCTGGTCCATGAGGGCGACGAGGGCTGCCTTGGTCGCCAGCCAGACGCGGTTGTATTCAATCGTATTGCTCCACCCGTTGTGGACCTCGATGCCAAACGGCATGCCGTACACCAGGTTGCCACGCACCGTCACGCCTGAGACGAAGTCGTCGAGGAAGATGCCGACCACCACTTCAATGCCGAAGCCGGTGGCGCCGTCGGCGTTAGCCTTGGCGGAGAGTACCTGGTTCGACTCTACGGTTGACGTTTGATTGATGACGGCCTTGGCACCATTCCAGGCGTAAATGCCACCGCAGTCGGCCAAGCGCAAGCAATAGTTGGTGATGGTGTTGCCGCGCACCATGCTGCTATTGCTGCCAGAGAAACGGATGCCGTGGTACGCAGAGCCATCAACTGTGTTGTCCAGCACGCTGGCACCCGGGCCGGCGGCAATGGCAGCCTGACTCCAGCCGCTGGACGATACGGTGCCGGTTGCACTCACGGTGTTGGCTACGATTTGCGCGCCTGCCGTGTACTGTGCATCGATGCCCAGCAACCAGTTGTTGCTGAACAGGCTGCTGCGCACCGTGGGTCCAGCCTTGGTCTGGTCCTGCACGATGTTGATGCCGGCTCGGCCATTGACCGACGATTCGATGCTGTCGACGATGGCTGCCGGGGCATCCTGCAACACCATGCCATCGGTGCGCCCCATGCGGGTGGCGATATTGGTCACGCGAAGACCCGTGCGCCTGGCCAAGGTCAATGGCGTGTCGCGCACGGCGCCCTCGACCAGGGCCGCATTCAGACCGGATTGGGTTGCCGCATCGGGTGCGATCACGTACAGCGTGTTGGTCGCCACGTCATGGACGAATTCGCCCGGGGCATCCAGCATCCAGCGCTTGCCTTCCAGCACGTATCCGTCACCGGCATCGACCGGAAACTTGCTGGCACTGTCGAGCGTGATGACGCCGGCAGCGGCATTGAAGCTGGTTACCCTGCGAGTCTCGATCATCCATGCGGATGTGCGTGCATGCAGCGCGGCGCCTACGATGTCCCGACTCGTCAGCGCCGACAGATCGCTCGCAGCAACTCGTATGGCGGTGGTGCTGGACGGTGAGCCAGCTGGCGTCAGCGCATAGCTGCTGGCAGCAGTTACCGGGTTAGGCCATCGTGCGGTGCGCAGTGAGACCCCATTGACAGTGAGTCGAGCAATCTGCGGCGTGCCCGCTGGCACGCTGCGCGACCAAACGTTGCCCGACAGCGTCCAGCCACCCGAAAAATTGTCGGCGCCGCTGATGGCAGCCCTGGATGCGGGCGAGCAGCTGCCGTAGCCGGCCACCGTGGCGCGGTCCACGAGTTGAGTGTCGGACAGCGACAGCGATTCGCGCCACGTCTGGCCGCACTTCAGATAGATGCCCTGGCCCGCGAGAAGTCGCACCGACTGCAGCCGAGACAGCGTCTTGAATGGCGCGGCAGCACTGCCCGCATTGGTATCGCTGCCAATGGACTGGTCAACGAAGTAGCCGTCGCCAGCGACCGGCGCTGCAGCGGTGGCTGGCGCGACGGTCAGGCGCAGACTGCCGTTCCAGAACAGGCTCTCCTGACCTGGCAACATGTTCTGGCCATCAAAGGCGGCTGAGCCAACGCCAATGTCATAGCGCATCGCCGCATCGGTGGACGCGTAGTTGTTGCCGTTGATCGTGACCGACTTGACCCAGAGATTGCGGTCCACGCCAGAGGCGACCGCATCGTTGGTGAACACCACGTCGACCATGCCAGCGCCGCTGGTTGAGGCGACCTGGAATACAAAGTTGGTATAGGCGCTGCTGCGCACCTCCGTCGAGCCGACCACGCGGCCATCAACCCGCACTTCCATCACCGCGCCCACGCCACCCGCAGATGACGCACGCGCCTGCACGATGATGTCGCTGGCTGACGCGGCCGCTGGCGCGAAGCCTGTGGCTACCGCAAATGCGAGGCACAAGGGAAGGGGAAGTGCGGTGAATTGGGTCATGGCGCGTTGGTCAGGATGAGGTTTCCCTGGCCGAGATCACTCAAAACGGCCAAGCTGGAAGTACGACGTTTGTGAGGCAGTCGATAGGCGGGACGTGTCGGCAACTCGCCGCTACTACTGGACCCCCACCATCAACCTTTCGGCAGCAGCCTACGCAGGTAAAGGGCGGCGCCAGGTAAAGATGTCACCGAGTCGTGTCAGCGTGTAAATTTTGAGATTCGGCAGAGGTGCTCAGTCAGAGCTACGGGCGCTCTTGACCTTGATCCAAATGTGCAATTGGTGTCGTGACGCCTTCATCACGAAACTGTGACGAAATCGCGCTTGACGGTTGGCGACCTATTGCAAATTGCCCCGTCGACCACTGTCGGTACGGCGTCCAGCGTCTGCCATCAAGGCTGAGCCCAGGTGCACACAACTCTCTCTTGGCGCATACGTCAATTCGCAGCCAGGGCGCTGGTAAGGGCGGCGATGAAGACGGGTTCGCGGGTTGGCTTGGGAGGGCCTAGTGCAAGTACCAGCGCCGAATGCGATTCAGGCCAGCCTGCGGGCACGTAACTTCTCGCGGACCAGCCTCACCACTGGCCGCTCGATGGTCAGGTGCAGCAGGTGCGAAATCAGCACAGTGAGGAGGCACGTCAGGCCTATCGTCAGTCCCGACGCAAGCTCTAGTCCTCTGCCGAGCAGAACCACGAGCGCTGGTGCGATGAAGGGGTGGAACAGGTAAAGCGAGTACGAGCTGTCGCCCAACCCGACGACCGGTTGCCACCAGCGTGATAGCTCGTACCGCGAAAGTGTCACGACCGACGCGGCAAAGGCTGTCACGACCGCTGCATTGCTTCCGAGTATTTTCCACACGCCAACAGTCGCTATGGCGCCGCAAATGATCACGGCGGCACCAGCGCGCTGATTCAGCAGCAGCCAACCTGCTGCCATGCCCAGCACGAAATGCAGATTCATTGGGCTTGTGGCGACTTTGACAAAGGCTGACTGATCTTGGACGACCAAGCCGATCAGCCAGCCCGCCAGGATGACGCCGGACACCCACAAGACCGGCCTGCGCCCAGCGGCTAACGACGCAGCAAACAACAGATAGAAATAGACCTCATGCAGCAACGTCCAGCCCACCCCATGCATGGGTCGCACCTCACCAGAGTCGTTGAAGTACGGGATGAACAAGAACGACTTGATCGCGTGGTCGAACTGGAAGTGGTTGTGGTTGACAACGGCTGGTGCTGCCAACGCTATCGCCACCTTGGCCGCAGTCGCAAGCTAGTACAGGGGCACGATGCGCACGAAGCGCCGCAGTAGGAATGTGCGAGCGCCACCTAAATCAGGCGGCATCTTGGCGGTGGACAGCACCATCACCAACCCGCTGATGACGAAGAAAATCGGCACGCCGATTTCTCCAAAATGCCATACGCCGAGCGCACTTCCGGCGCGCTCTTGTGCGTAGAACGTGGTGTGCGTCACCACCACCATGAAGGCCGCTACAAAGCGCGCCACTTGGACATAGTCACTGCGATCCACTGGGGTTCCGAGAACGCTTTTAATCAAAGGCATCCACGTCCAGCTTAACTAAGCCTCAGCAGGCTCACCCGATGCTCGCCTACTCGATGCCCATGGTTCGAATGAACGCGGGCTTGTAGAGGTTGTGCCCGTCGATCACCACCGGCTGCTTCAGCATGGCCTTGATGGCGGCACAAACTGGCCAAAACCACATAGTGGGGTTCGTCAATCAGCAACATGAGTGCACTCTAGCGGAAGCCTGGATCGGGACGCTGTTCGGCGTCGGCCCGAACCGCAGGTCAGGCCGAGCCGAGGGGCGGCTGTATCACCGTGCGTTGCCCGTCCAAGGTTTGAATCCACACTTCCGCCGCACCGGCTTGCAAGTACAGGCCCGACTTGTGGTGCATCTCGGCCCAGGTGTTGGTCGGCGACATGATCGCTACGCACAGCTCCGGCGCGCCGGGAAACGGGGTGTTGTCGCCAAACCGTTGCAGTCGTTCGTCTGAAACCCACGCCACATCGGCCACCCTCACGCCATCCAGCGTCTGCACGCTGCATTCGACGATGACGCGCCCGCCGGGGCGTTGCCGCAACTCGGCGGCAATGTCCACCTGCACCATGCCGTGCCGGTTACTGGCGGGGCTCATCTCGATGCGCCCCCAACGGTTCAGTTCAATCTTGAAAGGCAGGTTTTGCAGGTGCGGATTGGCCAGCACATCGGCCCAGGTCAGGGTGCTCATGGCGAATCTCCCAGGTCGAACGTTGTGTTGATCGGCGTTGGCCTCGCATCATTTTGCCACTGGCATACTGCCGCCCATGCGCATGACCCCCAACAACAAAGCACGCTCACCGCTGCGGTGCGGCGCCGGTTTGGGCCCAGTGGGCGCTTGTGGGTGTTTGGCTCTCGCCTTGACGACCAGGCGCGGGGGGCGACTTCGACATCATGGTCGGCTGCAACGATGCCGATGCCACTCGCCTGCTGGATGCCAAGCTGAACTTGCTGGCCGATTTGCACGCCACGGCGGCCTTCGAAGACGAGCGCATCGACGTGGTGCTGTTCTCGCCGTCACTCGACCCGCAACCGCGTGCCATTCATCGCGAGGCGATGGCGCACGGCGTGGAGCTGCCGCTTTGACAACCGCCGGTAGCCCCAAGTTGCTTGCTGCGCTGGCTGAATGTCAGTTGCATGCCGAGGTGCTTGCCGAGGCCGCGCACAGCCTGCCTGAACGCTTCGATGCTGCCGATGTTGCCAAGATCACTGCGGAGGTGCGCCGCACGCTCGATCAACTGGCCTATCGATTCATGAAGCTGCAAGATGCCCTGGGCGAGAAAGTCTTGCCGGGGTTGTTGGTCGCGACCCTCGATGCGCTGCCACCTCACGCGACGCTTGCTGAAAAGCTGCAACGACTCGAACGTCTGGGTGCCTTGCCGTCGGCCGATGCCTGGCGCTTGCTGCGCGAGGTTCGTAACGCGCTGGCTCACGAGTATCCGGAGAACCCGGCGCTTCAGGCGGCTACCCGCGCGGGTGTGAACACACAGAGAAATGGGCCCTCAACTGAACAGCAGCTTGAACCCCACCAACACC
>JAKFUQ010000106.1 GCA_021732645.1 Rhizobacter sp.
GTGGGGGCTTGATCTCGTCGATCAATCTGGTTTCGATCGGCGCGCGCACCACCTCGACGATCGCCTTCCCCACACCGTTGAGCAGCGCGTAGACCACTCCCAGGTGCAGCAAGGCGACCAGACCGAAGCCCACAAGCTGGCGTCGGGGATCACGTGCACGATGAGAAAAGTCCATGGATCAATGCTGCAGGGAGCTGACGGTAATTGTACTGATAACCATTCGCAATATCAGCATTGGCAGATCGCGGCATCGCAAGTGCTGGTCTGGGCGAAGTCCACGCCGCCGTGAGCGTCAAAACCGGTAGGCGAGATTGATGTACACCGTGCGACCGCGCGGATCGTAATAGCGGTCGTCGTAGCCGACCTGAAAACCCTGGTTCAAGCCACCGATGGCCAATGACAGCGGCGGGTCGTTGTCGAAGGCATTGATCAGGCCGACGTTGACATCCACTTGCGATGACAGGCGCCAGCGGGATTGCCAGTCCAGCGTGAGGTGGTCGGCAACGCGGCGCTGGATGCCGTCGACCAGTGCGCCGATGGAGCCGTCGTCGTTGACGATGTCGGCGGAGACATCCTGGTCGCGGTAGCCCGACTTGTAGTTGAGCACCAGGGTGTGTTGGGCCCTGCCCATGTCGAAGGTGTTGACCCACCGCGCCTGCCAGCGAAAGGTCACCCGTTGATCATTGCCAAAGCGGCCCAGGCTGCTGGCGTAGTCCCCGCCCTTGCTCAGTTGGTACTGATCGCGCAGCATGTGCGTGGCGGTGAGTTGCGAGGTGACGCCCACCGTGCGGGCGAGTACCGTGCGGCCAACCACATCGACATCGATGCCGGCGCGGTAGGCCTTGCCCAGGTTCTGATTCGGCAGAAAAAAAGCCAACCGGTTCTGGCCGGTGGTCGCACTTCGCAAGGTGGTGAAACTGCCCCGATTGGCCTCCAGGTCATCGAGCAAGTTGTTCGGATCGACCTGACCGAGGGCATTGCGGATGCCGATGGTCCAGAAATCCGCTCCCATCGAGATCGTCGGCGACGGTTCAATGCGAAGTCCCAATGAAGCTTGCACCGACCGTTCGGGCTTGAGGTCGCGGTTGCCTTCGACAACGACCGCCTGCTGGTCGCTCAAACAGACCGCGCCGAGCGATGCGGCAATGTCGTCCAGCGTCAACCCGTTGCGATCAGGGGCAAGGCAATCGACGAAGTCGCTGCTGACGCCGAAACCTTGTCGGGAAGCCCTGACTTGCTGGATCGACGGCGCTTTGTAGCCGCTGCCCACCGAACCGCGTATCAGCACCCCGCTGGCCGGCTGCCAGCGGCCCGACAGCTTCGCGTTGGTGGTGTTGCCGAAGTCCGAGTAATGGTCGTGGCGCAGTGCGGCCGTCAACTCGACGCCTTTTGCCACCGGTGCCACCAGTTCGAGAAAACCGCCCACCACATGGCGGGAGCCCGAGGAAGGCAACACGGCCGTGTCTTCGCCGAAGAGCACCTCGCCGCCCAGCCCCTGCGCCAGCGCACTGGGCCGCGCACTGTGCTTTTCGCGAAAGTAGCTCAGCCCGGCCCCCAGCTGCATGGCCCCGCCGATGAGCGCCGTCAGCTCGGTGCTGCCACGCGCCTCGATGCCGTCGAGGGTCGACTTGCCACCGTTCCAGTAGCCGGTGTAACGCGCATCGGCGATGGCTTGTTGCGCCACCGCTGACTGCTGGCCGGGCAGCGCGAACGGATTGACCAGGGTGTTGAGCGCATTCAGGACCCGGCTGTTGACACCGTAGCCATCGTCGAGGCTGCCGCGCACCTCGCTGCCTGAGTGGGTGTACGCCAGGTTGAGGTCCCACGATCCCAGCCGACCTTCAACGCCCAGTACGGTGTGGAAAGCATCCGCCCGGTCATCGGTGGAGCGGCGGCCGAGGTCGTCGAAGCGGTAGCCAGCCAACACCCCCAGATCGCCATCGGCGGGGTTGGTGTTGTCAAAGCCTCCCGCGGCCACGGCCTCGGCGTGGAAGGGCGAGCTGGGCGCAATCGTGAACACACTCGGCGCGGACGCGATGACGGAGCGCGAACGGCTGCGGGCGTACACGATGTCACCGAACAACCTGAAGCCGCCGTCCAACTGGCGGTCAAACGATGTCAGCAGGCTTTGCCGTTCGCGATCCGGGTAGATCTCGAGGTCGCCGATGAAGTCGTAGGCACATGCCGATCCCGAGACAAAGTGCCGAGGCGGACAGCGGCCATTGGCGAGCAGAAAGGGGCTGATGGGGTTGAAATCGACATCGAAAACGTTGGCCGGAATGCTCAGCACCGACGAGGTTTGAAACCGATAGCGTTGCCCACCTGCCTTGAAGAAAATTTCACCCGAGCGCGCAAATTTTCGATCTCGCGACGAGAGCTGCGTGCGCCGGTCGGCACTGGCCGACAGCAGCACGCTGTAGCCATCGGCGTCGATGTCGCCAAGGCCCTTGGAGACACTGACGTTGGTCTCGCGCGCGCCGCCGCGTGGCGACGAGAAACCGGCCGTGGCCACACCCTCGGCACCACCGCGCCGGGTGATGAAATTGACGACACCCGCGATGGCGTCTGACCCATACAGCGCCGACGCGCCATCGGTCAGGATCTCGATGCGCTCGATGGCCGAGATCGGAATGCTGTTGAGGTCGATGGCGTTCGAGGTGCCCGTGATCGTCTGTCCGCCAAAGGGTGCCAGACGCCGCCCGTTCAACAGCACCAGGGTGCGGTTCTCACCGATGTTGTGGATCGACACGCCGGCAAAGCCGAAGGTCTCGGCGCCCACGGTGCTCGACTCGACGGACGATCCCGCCACCACCGGCAGGTTCTTCAGGAGATCGGCCGTCGAGGTGTAGCCGCTGCGGGCGATTGCCTCGCGCTTGATGACCTGCACCGGCAGCGCCGATTCGGCATCGATGCGGCGGATCGACGAGCCGGTGATCTCGACACGCTCCAGCGTTTCCTGCGCCCCCACCGGAGCGCCAACGACGCCACAGGCCATCGCAAGGGCCCATGGGCAGGGCCTGCGGCGCTTGCGCTTGCTGTTGACGCTGTTGCTCACCCGACCTCCCCCCGCTCACTCTCCCGGGCCCATGTCACTGCCGTGCAAGGCCTCGTTGCCGTACCCGACAGGTCACGCTCGCAATTAGAACCTGACCAGGCGCGGCACGGCGGCCAGCAGGCGTCGGGTGTAAGCCTCGCGCGGGTCGGCCAGCAGCGCGGCCGTCGGCCCCGTTTCCTCGATGCGCCCGCGGTGCATCACCGCCACATGGTCGGCAATGTATTCGACCACGCCCAGGTGATGGGTGATGAACAGGTAGGACAGGCCGAGTTCGCGTTGCAGCTGTTTCAGCAGGTTCAGGATCTGCGCCTGCACCGACACATCCAGCGCCGAGGTCGGCTCGTCGCAGACGATGAGCTGAGGCTCGACCGCCAACGCACGCGCGATCGCGATGCGCTGCCGCTGTCCGCCGGAAAACTCATGCGGGTGACGCTGCAGCGCCTCGCGGCGCAGGCCGACGCGATCGACCAGCGATTCGAGCAGCGCGCGGCGTGCTGCCGCATCCAACTCAGGGCGCAGCGTCAACAGGCCTTCTTCCAGCAGCTCGAACACCCGCATCCGTGGGTTAAGCGACGCGTACGGGTCCTGAAAGATCATCTGCACCGACCGTCGCGCCTGCCGCAGCGCCTCCCCATGCAGACCAAACAGGTCCTGCCCGTCGAGCAGCGCCCGGCCTTCGATGCTCGCCTGGCCGCGCAGTAACTGCACGACGGCCTTGCCCAGCGTGGTCTTGCCGCAGCCCGACTCGCCGACCAGCGCGTAGGTTTCGCCGCGGCGGATCTGCAGCGACACATCAGCCACCGCCACCGCGTGCGAGCTGGTGCGCCGAAAAAGGCCCGTACGGATCGGGAAGCGCACCGACAGGTGCTGCACATCGAGGAGCAGCTCATCGCTGGGCAACAAGCTGGACGCGGCCTGCGGGGCGGTGACCGCGCTGACGGATGCGGTGCGCCCGCTGATCGCGTCGGCGGCTTCGGCTCCTGTCGGCGACACATGCAACCAGCAGCGCACGTCACGTGGCGGCCCTGCAGAGTCCGGTGCCGACGCCACCGGCGGCAGCAACAGTGGCGCGTCGGTGATGCAGCGATCGAAGGCCCGATCGCATCGCGGCGCAAAGCGACAACCGACAAAGGCCTGTGACAGCGGCGGCACCGTGCCTGCGATCGCCGCGAGCGCCGTGCCGCGCTTCTGCGCTTCGGGCAGCGACTGCAGCAACAGCCTCGCATAAGGGTGCTTCGGCTCGCTGAAGAACTCGGCGGCGCGGGCCACCTCGACGATCTGCCCGGCGTACATCAGCGCGACCCGCTGCGCCATGCCCGACACCACCGCCAGATCGTGCGTGATCAGCAGCAGGCCCATGCCCTGCTCACGTTGCAACTGCTTCAGCAGCTCCAGGATCTGCGCCTGGATTGCGACATCGAGCGCGGTGGTCGGTTCATCGGCCACCAGAAACGCCGGTTCGGCCGCCAGCGCGATCGCGATCATCACCCGCTGCTTCTGGCCGCCGCTCATCCGAAACGGGTAGTCATCGATGCGCCGCTCGGGCTCGGGGATGCCGACGCGGCCCAGCCACTCGACGGCCTTCGCGCGGGCGGCTGCACCGCGCAGCGCCGTGTGGGTCTCGATCGCCTCGACGATCTGGTCACCCACCCGCATCACTGGGTTCAGGCTGGTCGCCGGCTCCTGGAAGATCATGCCGATGCGGCCACCGCGCAGCCGGCGCATCGCCGATTCGGGCAGCGACAGCGTCTCCTGCCCCTCGATCTCGATGCGCCCGTCGGTGACGCGGCCGTTGTCGGGCAGCAGCCGCATCAGCGCGAGTGCCGTCATGCTCTTGCCGCAGCCCGATTCGCCGACCAGCGCGAAGGTCTCACCGCGTTCGATGCACAGCGACAGCCCATCGATCGCGCGCACCAGGCCGGCGTCGGCGTCGATTGCCACCTTCAGGTCGGTGATGGTCAGCGTGGCAGCGCACATGGAAAGATGCTACCCCGGGCCCACGATGGGCTGGCACCGCCTTGCGATCTGGTTGTAAGGTGTGCCTGCCAACGCCGACCCCTTCCCAGGCCTGCGCCTCGGTCCGCGGCTGAACCCAAGAGGACGCCATCGATGCACCCCACGCTACCCCTGCTAGCCGCCACCGACACCGACTTCCCGCCCCTGCAGCGCGCCCGGCTCACGACCTTGCAGGTCAACCTTGGCTACCGCTGCAACCAGAGCTGCCTGCATTGCCATGTGAACGCTGGGCCGAATCGCACCGAGATGATGGATGCCGAGACCGTCGATGCGGTGATTGCGGTGCTGCGCGCGCGGCGCATTGAAACGCTCGACCTGACCGGCGGCGCGCCCGAGCTGAACGTGCATTTCCGCCGCCTGGTGCAGGCCGCCCGCGCCTTGGGCGTGCGGGTGATCGACCGCTGCAACCTGACCATCCTGTCGGAGCCGGGCCAGGACGGGCTGGCCGAATTTCTGGCCGAACACCATGTCGAGGTCGTCGCCTCATTGCCGTGCTATTCGGTCGCCAACGTTGATCGGCAGCGTGGCGACGGTGTCTTCGACCGCAGCATCGCCGGACTGCAACAGCTCAACGCGCTGGGGTATGGCCAGGCGCACGCCGATGACGGCAACGGGCTGACGCTCAACCTCGTCTACAACCCGCAAGGTGCGGTGCTGCCGCCGCCCCAGGCCCAGCTCGAAGCCGACTACAAGCGCGAGTTGCTGGCGCACTTCGGCATCCGCTTCAACCAGCTCTACACGCTGGCCAACATGCCGATCCAGCGCTTCGGCAGCACGCTGGTCTCGAAGGGCACGTTCCAGAGTTACCTGCAACTGCTGAAGAACGCCTACCGCGCCGAGAACCTGGGCACGGTGATGTGCAACTCGATGCTCAGCGTCGATTGGCAGGGCGACCTGTACGACTGCGATTTCAACCAGATGCTCGCCCTGCCTGCGCGCCTGCAAGGCCGTGCCAAACCGCATTTGCGTGACCTGCTCGCCACCGATGGGGTGGGCGAATTCATCCGCGTGGCCGACCACTGCTATGGCTGCACGGCCGGTCAGGGCAGCAGCTGCGGCGGTGCGCTGGCGGCGTCACCTGACGCTGCAGTTGCCTCGGTCGCCTGATGGCTGCGCCGCCCAAACGCGCGCTGTGGGTCGGCGTCGGGCTTGCTGCGCTGGTCGCGGTCGGGCTGTACGGGTATTTCGACCTCGGGCGGCTGCTCACGCTCGAATCGCTCAAGTCCAGCCGCGACGCGCTGGTCGGCCTCTACGACCAAAAACCGCTCGCCACCGCACTCGGCTTCTTCGCGGTCTACGTGGCAGCGGCGGCGCTGTCGTTTCCGGGAGCGACCATCCTCACCTTGGCAGCAGGCGCGATGTTCGGCCTGGGCGTCGGGCTGGTGCTCGTGTCGTTCGCGTCCAGCCTCGGGGCCTTGCTGGCATTTCTGGCGTCGCGTTACTTGCTGCGCGACACCATTCAATCGCGCTTCGGCAAGCAACTCGCGCCAATCAACGAAGGCATGGCGCGTGACGGTGCGTTCTACCTGCTGACGCTGCGACTGGTACCGGTGTTTCCGTTCTTTCTGGTCAATCTGCTCGCCGGTCTGACGCCCATCGGTGCCGGGCGCTTCTACTGGGTCAGCCAGCTCGGCATGCTGGCCGGCACGGCGGTGTTTGTGAACGCGGGCACCCAACTCGCCAGCATCCGGACGCCAGGCGATGTGCTCTCGCCCGGCCTGCTGCTGAGCTTCGTGCTGCTCGGCGTGTTTCCTTTGATTGCGAAAGCGCTGCTGGGCGTTCTTCAGCGGCGCAAGGTGTATGCGGCATGGACGAAACCGGCGCATCTCGACCGCAACATCATCGCCATTGGTGCCGGCGCCGGCGGGCTGGTCACCTCGTACATCGCGGCGGCGGTGAAGGCCAAGGTGACCTTGGTCGAGGGCCATTTGATGGGCGGCGATTGTCTGAATTTCGGTTGCGTTCCAAGCAAGGCGCTGATCCGCTCGGCGACGCTCGCGCATGAGCTGCGACAGGCGCAGGCGCTCGGCTTGCGGGGTACAGGCACCGGTACAGGTGCAACAGCAACCATCGATTTCCAGGTCGACTTCGCTGCGGTGATGGCACGCGTGCACCGGGTGATTGCCGACATCGCGCCGCACGACTCGGTCGAGCGTTATCGCTCGCTCGGCGTCGATGTGGTGCACGGTCGCGCCCGCATCACCTCGCCATGGACGGTAGAGATCACCACGCCGGAAGGGCTGCAAACGCTCACCACCCGCAGCATCGTGATTGCCACCGGGGCCGAGCCTTTGGTGCCGCCGTTGCCCGGCCTGGCCGAAGTGGGTTGCCTGACCTCCGACACCCTGTGGGGCTTGACAGCGTTGCCGCGCCGCTTGCTCGTGCTCGGTGGCGGGCCGATTGGCTGCGAGCTGTCGCAGGCCTTTGCGCGGCTCGGCTCGCAGGTCACTCAGGTCGAAATGGCCGCGCGGGTGATGGGCCGCGAAGATGCCGAGGTGTCGGCACTCATCGCCGAAGCGTTGCGCGCTGATGGGGTGCAGCTGTTCACCGGCCACGAAGCGATCCGTTGCGAACAGGTAAGCATCAATGGGGCCAGCGTCAAGCGGCTGATCGCCAGACCGTCGGGCGAGGCCGCTGACAGTGCTGAGGCAGAGTTGGTGATTGAGTTCGACGCCCTGCTGTGCGCCGTCGGCCGCCGCCCGCGCGTCAGCGGCTACGGGCTCGAAGAGCTCGGCATCGCGCTGACGGACAAGAAAACCATCGCCACCGATGCGTACTTGCAAACGAACTACCCGAACATCTACGCGGTCGGCGATGTCGCCGGGCCGCACCAATTCACACACGTTGCGGCGCACCAGGCCTGGTATGCGGCGGTCAACGCGCTGTTCGGCCGCTTCAGACGCTTCAAGGCCGACTATTCGGTGATTCCGTGGACGACCTTTACGGCGCCGGAAGTCGCGCGCGTCGGCCTGTCGGAGACCGAGGCCACGCAGCAGGGCATCGCGGTCGAGGTCACGCGCTACGGTCTCGACGACCTCGACCGCGCCATCACCGACGACGCCGCACATGGCTTCATCAAGGTGCTCACGGTGCCCGGCAAGGACAAGATCCTGGGCGTGACCATCGTCGGCGCGCATGCTGGTGATTTGCTCGCCGAATACGTGCTGGCGATGAAGCATGGCCTGGGTTTGAACAAGGTGCTCGGCACGATCCACAGCTACCCGACGATGGCCGAGGCCAACAAGTACGTGGCGGGCGAATGGAAGCGCACGCATGCGCCGCAGCGGCTTTTGGCATGGGTCGAGAAATTTCACGCCTGGGAGCGCGCATGAGCCGTCGAATGAAACTTCAAATTTCGCGCCGCACTTTCGTCGTGCTCGGCGTCGCGAGTGTCGCGTCATGGGCAGCGCCCAGCGCACGTGCGCAGGCGACTGCCTTCGACCACAGCCACGCCGCCTGGAACGCGCTGCTCAAGAAGCATGTGGTGGTGATCGCCGGCGGCCGTGCCTCGCAGCTGCGCTACGCGGGGATGGCCACCGACCGGGCAGCCTTGAAGGCTTACCTCGACAGCCTGTCGGCCGTCAGTGCGGCGGCGTTCAAGGGCTACAGCAAGGCGCAGCAGATGGCCTTTCTCATCAACGCCTACAACGCTTACACCGTCGAGTTGATCCTCACCCGCTACCCCCGACTCGACTCGATCAAGGACCTCGGCAACCTGCTGCAAAGTCCGTGGAAGCGCAAATACATCGCGCTGCTCGGCAACACGGTGTCGCTCGACGGCATCGAACACGACCGGCTGCGCGCGCGCGGCCGCTACGACGACCCGCGCATCCATTTCGCGGTGAATTGCGCCTCGGTCGGCTGCCCGCCACTGCGCGAAGAAGCGTTCACCGCCGAGCGGCTGGCCGCGCAGCTCGACGAGCAGGCGCAGCGCTTCATGTCCGACCGCAGCCGCAACCGCTGGAACACGTCCAAGCAGCGGCTGGAGGTCTCAAAAATCTTCGATTGGTACGGTGAGGATTTCACCCTCGGCCACCAGGGCATCGCGTCGGCCGCCGCGTTCTATGCGCGCCATGCCGACCGACTGGCCGACGCGCCTGCCGACCGCGACCGCATCCGCGCGCAGACCGCCCCTGTGTCGTACCTCGACTACGACTGGGCGCTCAACGACGCACCGCGATGAAGCAGTCTCCATGAACACGCCCTGCCGCATCGTCGTGATGGCCAAGGCGCCGGTGGCAGGGCATGCCAAGACGCGGCTGATCGCGGCGCTCGGTGCGCAAGGCGCAGCGGCGCTGGCCGAGCGCTTGCTCAACCACGCGGTGCTGCAGGCGCTGGCCGCCGAGCTCGGGCCGGTCGAGTTGTGCGGCGCACCGGCTTTCAACCCGAGGCCGACCGATCACGGCAGAGGACCACCCGCCGCCGTGCACCCGGCCTTCGAGCGGCTGGCCGATGCATGGCCGATCACCCTCAGCGAGCAAGGCCCTGGCGACCTCGGCATGCGCATGCACCGCGCCTTCGAGCGTGCACTCGGCTTGATGCCGACCGCCACCGGTCGCGTGCTGCTGACCGGCACCGACGCTCCCGCCCTCGACGCCAGCGTGCTGCGCCGTGCGGCCGAAGCGCTGGCCGACGCCGATGCGGTGTTCGTGCCCGCCCACGACGGCGGCTATGCCCTGGTCGGCCTGCGCCGCCCCGCGCCAACGCTGTTCGAGGACATGGTGTGGAGCACGCCGACGGTGATGGCGCACACGCGCGGGCGGCTCGCCGCCGCCGGGCTGCGCCACACCGAGCTGCCGCCGCTGCACGACATCGATGTGCCTGCCGACCTGGCTCACCTGCCCCCCGGGTGGCTGTCATGAAGCGGCTGCTGCTGGTCGGCGCGGGCCACGCCCATGCGCAGGTGCTCAAGGACTGGATCACCGCGCCGCTGCCCGGCGTCGATCTGATCGTGGTGTCGCCGAGTGCGCTGGCGCCGTACTCGGGCAGGGTGCCGGGCTGGCTGGCCGGGGCTTGCCGTTACGAAGACATCTGCATCGACTTCGAGATGCTGGCGGCAGCTGCCGGTGCGCACTTCATCGAAGGCGCCCTCGCCGCAGTCGACCCCGGGCAACACCAGGTGCATCTGGTGGGCGGCATGGTGCTCGATTACGACGTGCTGTCACTCAACGTGGGCTCGACCTTGAACCCGCCCGCACTTGAAG
>JAKFUQ010000299.1 GCA_021732645.1 Rhizobacter sp.
CGTCAGGAATCCGCGACTTGGCAAAGGCAGCCGGAGGCAACGTCGGTGATTTAATTTCTTCTTCCCAAACCAGCATGGTGGATTTCCAATCAATATTGATTATCCGAGCGATATCGGAAAAAACAAAGCATTACCTGTCAGACAAGACCGCGTACAGAACTTCTTTGTTGCGCGGCTGCGTCGCTGATCGGCTCGGTAACCGTTGATGCCATCGTTTCTCGATGTGCGCGGATGCAGGTGCCGACAGCGCGACGCGCGTCATTGGCATGCTTCACAGTCGGGGTTGTCGATCGCGCAGTACTTGATGTCGGTGGCCGCATCGGCGCTCGATGTCTGGGCCTGATGGATCGCAGCGGCAGCCTGCGCAGAGCCTGAAGAGCCGCTGCTCACCGCATTGAGCTGGCCCGCCTTCACCGTCGATTTCTCGGCGTGGGTGGCCCCCACCGTGCGCAGGTAGTAGGTGGTCTTCAAACCGCGCAGCCAGGCCAGCTTGTAGGTCTCATCGAGCTTCTTGCCCGACACGCCAGCCATGTAGATGTTCAGCGACTGCGCCTGATCGATCCACTTCTGCCGACGTGCAGCGGCCTCGACCAGCCACTCGGTGTCGATCTCGAACGCGGTGGCGTACAGCACCTTCAGGTCTTCGGGCACCCGGTCGATGCGGCGCAGCGAGCCGTCGAAATGCTTCAGGTCCATCACCATCACGTCGTCCCAGAGGCCCAGTTGCTTGAGGTCGCGCACCAGGTACTCGTTGATGACGGTGAAGTCGCCCGACAGGTTGTTCTTCACCGACAGGTTGCTGAACGAGGGCTCGATCGACGCGCTGACGCCGATGATGTTGGAGATGGTTGCGGTCGGTGCGATGGCCACGCAGTTGGAGTTGCGCATGCCGTGCTCGGCGATGCGCCCGCGCAGGGCGCCCCAGTCGAGCGTGCTGCTGCGATCCACGTCCACATAGGACGCGGTTCCCCGCGATTCGGCGAGCAAGTCCAGCGAGTCCAGCGGCAGGATGCCGCGCTCCCACAGCGAGCCTCGGTAGCTGGAGTAGCGGCCGCGCTCGGCGGCCAGCTCGGTCGAGGCCCAGTAGGCGTGGTAGCACACCGCTTCCATCGAGCGGTCGGCGAAATCGACGGCGGCATCCGACGCATACGGCACACGCAACTCGTGCAGCGCATCTTGAAACCCCATGATGCCCAGGCCCACAGGGCGGTGCCGCAGGTTCGAGTCGCGCGCTTTCTTCACCGCGTAGTAGTTGATGTCGATCACGTTGTCGAGCATGCGCATGGCGGTGGCCACGGTGCGCTTCAATTTCGCGTGATCGATCTGCACGACATCGCCGGCGCGCTTGAGGTGATGCACCAGATTCACCGACCCGAGGTTGCACACCGCGATCTCGGTGGCACTGGTGTTGAGCGTGATCTCGGTGCACAGATTGCTCGAATGCACGACACCCACGTGCTGCTGCGGCGAGCGCACATTGCAAGCGTCCTTGAAGGTGATCCAGGGGTGGCCCGTCTCGAACAGCATCGAGAGCATCTTGCGCCACAGGTCACGCGCCGGCACCTTCTTGTGCAGCTTGATCTCACCCGCTGCGGCACGTGCTTCGTAGCCGGTGTAAGCGGCCTCGAATTCCTTGCCGAACTTGTCGTGCAGGTCGGGGCAATTGCTGGGCGAGAACAGCGTCCAGTCGGTGCCTTCCATCACCCGCTTCATGAACAGGTCGGGAATCCAGTTGGCGGTGTTCATGTCGGGCGTGCGCCGACGGTCATCGCCAGTGTTCTTGCGCAGCTCGAGGAATTCTTCGATGTCGAGGTGCCAGCTTTCGAGGTACGCACACACCGCGCCCTTGCGCTTGCCGCCCTGGTTGACCGCGACTGCGGTGTCATTGACCACCTTCAGGAACGGCACCACGCCCTGGCTCTTGCCGTTGGTGCCCTTGATGTGGCTGCCGAGGGCGCGCACATTGGTCCAGTCGTTGCCCAGTCCGCCGGCGAACTTGCTCAACAGCGCGTTCTCCTTCAGCGCCTCGTAGATGCCGTCGAGGTCGTCGGCCACCGTCGTCAGGTAGCAGCTCGACAGTTGCGAGCGGCGCGTGCCGGCGTTGAACAGCGTCGGCGTGCTGCTCATGAAGTCGAAGCTCGACAGCACTTCATAAAACTCGATGGCCCGTGCCTCGCGGTCGATTTCACCCAAGGCCAGGCCCATCGCCACACGCATGAAAAACGCTTGCGGCAACTCGATACGCACCTCGTCGATGTGCAGGAAATAGCGGTCGTACAAGGTCTGCAGGCCGAGGTAGTCGAACTGCATGTCGCGCTCGGCCTTGAGCGCTGCGCCCAGGCGCACCAGATCGAACTGCAAGAGCTTGTCGTCGAGCAGTTCGGCACGCACGCCTTGCTGGAGGTAGCCGCCGAAGTAGTCGGCATAGCGGGTGTGCATGTCGGCTTGCAGCACCTCTTGGCCCAGGACCTCGCGGCGGATGGTGTGCAGCAGCAGGCGCGCGGTGGCTCGGGTGTAGCCAGGGTCTTTCTCGATCAGCGTTCGGGCGGCCAGGATGGATGCCTTGTGCACCTCGGCGATCGGCACACCGTCATACAGATTGCGGCGGGTTTCGGCGAGGATGGGCTCGGCACGGACGTCGGCGCCCAGCCCTTCGCAGGCCGCCTGCACGATGGCTTGCAGATGGATGTCCTCCAGCGGCACACGCCGCCCGCCGTCGAGCACCGACAACATCGCATCGTTCGCATCCACGGCGGGCTGCGATTGCTTGGCGCGCTCTTGCGAACGCCGCTCGCGGTACAGCACATAGGCGCGTGCAACCTCGTGGTGACCGCCGCGCATCAGGCCGAGTTCGACCTGATCCTGGATGTCCTCGATGTGGAAGGTGCCGCCGCCCGGGCGCGAGCGCAGCAACGCGCGCACCACCGATTCGGTCAGCACGTCGACGGTTTCGCGCACGCTGGCCGAGGCCGCGCCCTGGGTGCCGTGCACGGCAAGGAAGGCCTTCATCAGCGCCACCGCAATCTTGTTCGGCTCGAAGGGCACCACCGCGCCGTTGCGGCGGATGATGTGGAACGCCTCATAAGCCGACGCGGGCGCTGCGCCGGGCGAGGCGGGCGCAGCGGCAGCGTAGGGGGCGGCGCGGGGAGCGATGTGTAGTGTCTGCATGGTCAGCCTTGGTGTGCGTAGCAATGTGCAAGTGGTCGGCGCGGAGCGTATCAACACACTATATCTGGGGTCTTCAGGGGCTTCAAGCGCTACCGCTAGTGTCCCGCCATGAAAGTGACATCGTCTGGCTCAGCCCTCCATCGCAGCGGCGGCTGCCCCTTGCTTCGCCGCGACGGCACCCATGCCCTGCACAGCCGCCCCGATGCTGGGGCACTGCGCTGGGGGCCGCGCATTCATTGATCTTCCGACCAGTCCGGCACGGGATCACGCCCCAAACCTCGGTGAACGATGTCGCCACCATGCATCGCGGTGTCGACGCCGACGCCGAGCCTCGCAAGGCGATCACGGCAGCGCAGCCCAGCCCTCGGGAAAACACTGTGCTGGCCAGCCCAGGCCCGCCATGAGCCGGGCCCAATCAAAGCCACTGCCGGGATCGGTCTTGCGCCCGGCCGACACGTGTTCGTGGCCAGCCACATCGAAGTGCCTACCGTCATGGTCGAGCGAGCGCAACAGCTCGACCAGCCGCGCATACTGCGGCGCCTCGAAGCCATGACCTTCCAGCCCCTCCAACTCGATGCCGATGGAGTAGTCGTTGCAATCGGTACGGCCTCGCCACTGCGAGGCGCCGGCGTGCCACGCACGCTCGTTGCAAGACACGAATTGCACACACTCGCCATCGCGGCGTATAAAAAAGTGCGCCGACACACGCATGCCGCGCAGCGCATCGAAATACGGATGCGCCGACACATCGAGTTGATTCAAGAAGAACTGCTCGACCTCGGCGCCGCCGTACACACCAGGCGGCAGGCTGATCGAATGCACGACGGCCAGGCTGACCACGCTGCCCGCAGGCCGCGGGCCGAAATGGGGCGATGGGCAATGGCGCGCGCGCGCCCACCAGCCTTGCTGCCAGTCGACGCCAGGTTCAGGCGTTGCCACGCTCGGCATCGAGGTGGGGCTCGGCACCATCCATCACATGCAGCCGGGCCATGCGGTAGCGCATTTGCCGCAGCGACAAGCCCAGGCTGGCGCCCGCCGCCGTGCGGTTGAAGCGATGCTGCTCGAGCGCGCGCAGCAGCATGTCGCGCTCGATGTCGTCGAGGTAGACCGCCAGGTCGCTGGGCAAGCCCGCAGCCGGGGCCGCGGTTGCACTCAGCGGTCGAGGCAATCCAGCCGGTGCGTCCATGGGCAGCGCGGCGGCAGGCGCCTCGGCCAGCATGGGCGCGGGCATCACCTCCGTGGCACACACCTGCGTTGGCGCATCGCCCGGCAGCGCCAGATCGACGACATCGATCATGTCGCCGCCGGACAGCGCCACCGCCCGGTGCAACAGGTTCTCGAACTCGCGCACGTTGCCGGGAAACGGGTGGTGCGCGAGGTGCAGCAGCGCAGCGGATGTCAACCGCGGCGTGGGCGACATGCCCGCATCGCGGGCGATCCGCTCCAGCACCCGCACACCGATGCCCGCCAGGTCTTCCAGCCGCTCCCGCAACGGCGGCACCCGAATCTGGATCACATTGAGCCGGTAATACAGGTCTTGCCGAAAGCGCCCGGCCTGCACCTCGAAGGCCAGGTCCTTGTGGGTGGCGCTGAGCAGGCGCACATTGACCGGAAGTTCGTTGACAGCGCCCACCGGTCGCACCAGGCGTTCCTGGACGGCACGCAACAGCTTCGACTGCATGGCCAGCGGCAGCTCACCGATCTCGTCGAGGAACAGCGTCCCGCCATCGGCTGCCTGGAAGAAGCCGTCGCGGTCTTCGTGCGCGCCGGTGAAGGCGCCGCGCCGGTAGCCGAAGAATTCCGCTTCCAGCAAGTGGTCGGGGATGGCGCTGCAGTTGACGGCGATGAAGGGCTGGGCGCTGCGCACGCTGACCTCGTGGATGGCGCGTGCGACCAGTTCCTTGCCGGTGCCGGACTCGCCTTGCACCAGCACCGGCGCCATGCTGCGCGCCACCTTGTCGACCATCGCGCGCACCTGCTTCATCGCGGCGGACTGACCAGCCATGCGGCTCAGTGCCGGGCTGGTCGGCACGACCGCAGACGAAGACGGCACCGTCGCCACTGGCGCGCACTCGGCCGCAGCGCGGGTCATGGGTTTCGCAGGCAGCGGGTCGCCAGGCGGCGCCCCACGCTCTGTCGGCAAACTGCCGGGCAGCATCGCAGGTTGGGTCGCCGGCCCGCGGCCCAGCGCGGAGGCCACCACCGCCCGGAACTGCTTCAGATCGACCGGCTTGGTGAGGTAGTCGTAGGCGCCGGCCTTCAGGGCTTCCACGGCGTTTTCGGCCGACCCGTAGGCGGTGATGACGATCGCTTTCTCCCGCCGACCTGCGCTCTCCAGGTAGGCCAGCAGGTCAAGCCCGGTGCCATCGGGCAGCCGCATGTCGGTGATGACGGCACTGTAGACGCGGTCTTGCAAATGCAGCCGCGCTTCCTCGACACTGCCCGCGGTTTCGATCTCGTAGCCCTCGCGCAGCAGCGTAAGTTCGTAGAGCGTGCGCAAGTCCGGCTCGTCATCGACAACGAGCAGACTGAAGTAGGCGGGGGATGACATGGCGGGAACGTGTCAGGGCGACGTCACATCACAAGGGGAACGGCAAGACGGCCTCGGCAGTGAGCCCGCTGCGGCGCCGCATGTTGACGACGAAATCGTTGCGGTTCGCCTCGGTCGCGGGCCGCAACCTGTAATCGATGCTGGCACCGTACTGCTCGCACAGCTGCCGACAAATATACAGGCCCAGACCGGTGCCCCGGCTGCGCGTCGAGAAGAACGGTTCGAACAGGTAGCGCTCGACGTCGTCGGGGATGGTCGCACCGTCGCTGCTGATGCTGAGCTGCACCGTGGCCTCGTCGAGAGCGATCAACCGCACCCGCACCGAGCCCGGTGTGGCCGTGGCATGGCGCCGGGCGTTGTCGAGCAGATTGATCAGCACCCGCCGCAGGTGTTCGACATCGAAGGTGGCGCCCAGCGGCTCGTCGGGCAGCTCGACCTTGAACTGGCTGCTGTCGCCGAGTTCCAGCCCGGCCGCGCGCGCCCAGTCGCTGCAGATGGCACCCACTTCGGCCGTGACATCGATGATGCCGGCCTCAGTCACCGCACCCGGCGCGACCTCCATCACGTCGTCGACGATGCGTGTCAAGCGCTGGACGTTGTCGGCGACCATGCGCGTGAGTTGCTGCTGACTGGGCGTGGTGGCATCTTCGGCCAGCAGGCCATTGGCCTGGGCAATGGCCGCCAACGGGTTGCGGATCTCGTGGGCGATGCCCGCCGAGACGCGGCCCATGGCGGCGAGTTTCTCCTGGCGCGTGCGCGCCTGCATGCTGCGCACGTCTTCGAGCAGCAGCACGCACAGCTCTTCGGCCGAGGGCTCGTCGGCGCCACGCGTGAAACGGATGCGAACGCGCAGCGTGCGGGTGACGCCTTGGTCGAACTGCAACGCCACGTCACGCCCGGCCTCGGGCCAGACGGCTTCATGGAAACCGCGCTCGACGGTCTTCACCAATTGCTCCCACGCCGCCACGCCGCGCAGCTGAAACGGGGCCGGGCGACCGAGCCCGCGGCGCACCAGCAACCGCCGCGCCGCCGGGTTGGCCGCACGCGCCCGACCCGTTCGGTCGACCACCAGCACCCCATCCTGCATTTCCTCAATCACCAGCCGGTTCAGCTGCACCTGCTGACGCGCCAGTTCCATGCTGTCGCGGGCGACCAGTTCCTCGCGTGCCAGACGGCTGGCCAGCTCACCCGCCAGGACGGTGATGACGAACAGGCCGCTGCCTGCCAGGCCGGCCTGCGTCATCAAGGTGGCCGCCTCGCCACCGGCCAACACGCCCAGCCACGCATTGCCCAGCAACAGCAAGGCCACGCCGGCGGCGGTGGCCAGGGCCTGCAGGCGCGGAGTCAGCACCCCGGCGGTCAGCACCGGGAGCACCAACAAGGCTGCGAAGTTCAGCCCGTTGAAGGGCGCCAGCACGTGCAAGGCGGCAAAGCAGACGATGTCCACACCGATACACGCCAGCCAGGTCAGCCGCCCCAGGTGAGGCGAGTCGGCGTGCTCGTCGGCGACGCCGGTGCTGGGCCACAACCACAGGCCGATCGCCACTGCGGCGTAGGAAAAGCCGATCCAGGCCACCGCCGTGCTGGGCCGCGCGCCGAACAAGCCAGCCACCACCAGCGTGGCGACCAGTGCCACGCCAAGCGCCGCCCGCGCACTGAGGAAAGCCCGGTAGATGCGGTGGAAGGCAGAGGCATCGCTGCGATCGGTCGACAGGGCCTGGGCCAGCAGCGGCGCCTCTGACACCACCTCGGCCTCGTCACGAGGGCCGTCAGCGTGGTGCAACGAGTCGGTGTCACCAATGAAGGCACCGAACCAGGATTCGTCGACGCGCGTGCCGCGAGCGCGCTTGCGACGGTCGTTCCTGCGACGTTCGGTGGGGCCGGCAGCGTCAACCATCGCCGCCAGATTCAGCTGCGCGCGTCGATGTCGTGAGCCTGGCGGTGCGCATCGCCGCAAAACCAGCCCACCTCACCCGTGACCGCCTCACTCTGAGGCAAATGGAGGCCACAGTGGACGCAGGCGACGATGCTTTCGCTGGCCGAAGGTGCCCCCGCTGGCGGCACAACGGGTGCCTGCGGTGGTGGGCTGGGCGGGACACGGCGGCGACCCCCGCGCATCAGCCAGATCACCACGAAAAACGCCGCCAGCAGCAGGAAAAACTTCATCGCGCAGCGGCCCGGGTCATGGCACCTCCGGCGGCCGCTGCAGCAGCACCTCGGCCACAAAGTGCGACCCGACATAGGCCAGCAGCAGCAGCCCCGCACCGACATAGACCCAGCGCGTGGCCTGCGGTCCGCGCCAGCCGAAGCGTCGGCGTCCGGCCAGCAAGCCGGCATAGACCAGCCACCCCAGCACGGAGAACACGACCTTGTGATCCCAGCGCCAGGGGTTGGCAAACACCCAGCCCAGGAAAATCGCCAGCGACAACATGACGAAGCCAGCCGACACGAAGCGGAAGGTCAGCCGTTCCAGGCGCATCAGCGGTAGGCCCATCGGGGGCGCCCCGATGGGCAGCGCATCGGGCGCCCCGGCAGTGGCAAGGCGGCCTGGCTGCACCGCCTGCCGCATCTGCCGGTCGGCCCGGCTCATCATCGCGGCGTGCAACACCGCCGCACCGAACAACCCATAAGAGGCAATGCCCAGCACCCAGTGGATCGGCGCCCACGGCGAGCCGGCATGCGGTCGCAACTGACCGGGGAACGACAGCGCCAGCACCACGGCCAGTGCACCCAGCAAGGCCAAGGTGCGCCGCACGCCGCGGATCGGCAGGAAGCGGCTTTCAGCGACGTACACCGTGATGACCAGCCAGAACGTCACCGACAAGGCGGGTGCAAAACCGAATCGCGCGCCCTCGATGCCGGTGCCGACCCCCGAGATGTCGATCACGATCGCCGCGGCATGCAGCATCCAGCCCGTCAGCAGGTACATGCGCAGCCCACCGGGCGCGCTTTCCGGCACCGTGGCCGCGCG
This sequence comes from Rhizobacter sp., assembly GCA_021732645.1. GTDB lineage: Bacteria > Pseudomonadota > Gammaproteobacteria > Burkholderiales > Burkholderiaceae_C > PBB1. The sequence goes on from JAKFUQ010000299.1 coordinate 8,691, forward strand.
GCCGTAGGCCAGCAATGCCAACAGGCTGACCAAAGCCAGCAGCGCGGGAAACGATGCCGGAATCATCGCGAGACCTTGGAAGATAGACTCATCTTCAAAGTGTACTTTCGCGCCACGCCCTTCACGGCAGCGCCTCCCAGACCATGGCTTCCACCCTCACCGATCGCCTGAGTCGCGCCGTCAAGACGATGCGCGGCCAGGCCCGCATCACCGAATCGAACGTGCAGGACATGCTGCGCGAGGTGCGCATGGCGCTGCTGGAAGCCGACGTCGCGCTGCCAGTGGTGCGCGACTTCATCGCGCGGGTGAAAGACAAGGCACTCGGCGCCGAGGTGGTGGGCTCACTGAACCCGGGTCAGGCGCTGGTCGGCATCGTCAACCGCGAACTGGCGCTCACGATGGGCGAAGGGGTGTCCGACATCAACCTGACAGTGCAGCCGCCGGCGGTGATCCTGATGGCCGGCCTGCAGGGCGCGGGCAAGACCACCACCACCGCCAAGCTCGCCAAGCACCTGATCGAAAAACGCAAGAAGAAGGTGCTGACGGTGTCGGCCGACGTGTACCGGCCCGCCGCGATCGAGCAGCTGAAGACCGTGACCAAGCAGGCTGGTGCCGAGTGGTTCCCCTCCACCGCCACCGACAAGCCCATCGACATCGCGAACGCCGCGCTCGACTACGCGCGCAAGCACTACTTCGACGTGCTGCTGGTCGATACCGCTGGCCGGCTCGCCATCGACGAAGCGCTGATGGCCGAGATCAGCGCCCTGCATGCAGCACTGAAACCGATCGAGACGCTGTTCGTCGTCGACGCGATGCAGGGCCAGGACGCGATCAACACCGCGAAGGCGTTCAAGGAAGCGCTGCCGCTGACCGGCATCGTGCTGACCAAGATGGACGGCGATTCGCGTGGCGGCGCAGCACTGTCGGTGCGGCAGATCACCGGCGCGCCGATCAAGTTCGCTGGCGTCAGCGAAAAGATCGACGGGCTGGAAGTGTTTGACGCCGAGCGCCACGCCGGACGCATCCTCGGCATGGGCGACATCGTGGCCCTGGTCGAACAGGTCACGCAGGGTGTCGACATCGCCGCCGCACAGAAGCTGGCCGACAAGGTGAAGTCGGGCGATGCGTTCGATCTGAACGACTTCCTGCAGCAGTTGGGGCAGATGAAGAAGATGGGTGGCCTGGCCGGGCTGATGGACAAGCTGCCGTCGCAGATGACCGCCAAGGCGGGCAACGTCGACATGGACAAGGCCGAGCGCGACGTGCGCCGCATGGAAGGCATCATCTGCTCGATGACACCGCTGGAGCGTCGCAAGCCCGAACTGTTGAAGGCCACCCGCAAACGCCGCGTGGCGGCCGGCGCCGGCGTTCAGGTGCAGGACGTCAACCGCATGCTCAACCAGTTCGAGCAGATGCGCGACATGATGAAAAAGATGAAGGGCGGCGGCATGATGAAGATGATGAAGCGCATGGGCGCGATGAAAGGCATGGGCGGGATGGGCG
>JAKFUQ010000033.1 GCA_021732645.1 Rhizobacter sp.
CCTTCGGCTTCTGGGATTGGGTGGGGGGGCGCTATTCGCTGTGGTCGGCCATCGGGCTGCCGATCGCGGTCGCCATCGGCGCCGACCATTTCCGCGAACTGCTGGCCGGTGCGCATGCGATGGACCGGCATTTCGCTGACGCGCCGATGGCGGCCAATGTGCCCGCGCTGCTGGGCCTGCTCGACGTCTGGTACCGTAACTTTCACGGCGCGGCCAGCCGCAGCGTGGCGCCGTACCATCACGGCCTGCGACGCCTGCCTGCCTACTTGCAGCAGCTGGAAATGGAAAGCAATGGCAAGCGGGTCGACCGTGACGGCGAGCTGCTGCCGTACGCGACCAGCCCGGTGGTCTGGGGCGAACCCGGCACCAACAGCCAGCACGCCTACTTCCAGATGCTGCATCAGGGCACCGACCTGATCCCGGTCGAATTTTTGCTGGTGCGCCGGCCGACCTTCGGCAGCGCCGGGCTCAATGACGATTTGACGGCGCGCCTCGAACGACAGCAGACGCTGCTGCTGGCCAACGGGCTCGCGCAATCGCAGGCCTTGATGTGCGGCAAAACTGCCGAGCAAGCGTTGGCCGACCGCCCACTGCCGGCCTCGACGCAAACCGATTCAGCGACCCTGGCCCGCCACCGCAGCTTCCCCGGCAATCGACCGAGCACCACCTTGCTGCTCGATCGCCTGACGCCGCACAGCCTCGGCGCGCTGATCGCGCTGTACGAGCACCGCGTGTTCACCAGCGGCGCGCTGTGGGGCATCAACAGCTTCGATCAGTGGGGGGTGGAGCTGGGCAAGGTGCTGTGCCGTGACCTGCTGCCGCGCTTGGCCACGGGCGACGCGACAGGATTGGACGCCTCAACGGCCGGCCTGATCGCCCGCCTGCGTGCATGACGGTGGGGGCGAGTCGGCCACAGCCGACGACCATCGTCTGGGACTTCGGTGGCGTGCTGTTCCGCTGGGACCCCGCCACCTTGATCGCACGCACGCTGCCGCACCGCATCAGCGCTGAACACAGCGCACAGCACTGGAAGCATCAGTTTTTCGCCCGACCCGATGGCGAGTGGGTCGCATTCGACCGTGGCACGCTAACCGAGGACGACGTGGTGACCGGCATCGCGCAACGCTTGGCTTGGCCGCAGACCGAGGTGCGCGCCGTGGTCAATGCGATCTCCGACGAGCTGCAGCCGATCGAAGGCAGCATCCGCCTGCTCAAAGCCCTGCACCAGCGAGGCCACCGATTGAATTTCCTGTCGAACATGCCGGCGCCGCTGGCCGATCACTTGCAACGACAGCACGCGTTCCTGGCTCTGTTTGCCAGCGGCATCTATTCGTCGCATGTCCAACTCATCAAGCCCGAGGCGGCGATCTACACGCTGGCGCAGCAGCGCTTTGGTGGCGATCCGGCCGCGACGCTTTTCATCGACGACATCCCGGAGAACATCGAGGCCGCACAGCGCTACGGCTGGCAGGCTCGGCTGTTCACCGGACCGGATGCGTTGGAAACCGAGTTGCGCGAACTCGGCCTGATGGACTGAAAAATATGCCGAAAAACGGCGTGCTCAGAGGCGCGGCTGCGCAAGCCATTGCTCGGCCATGCGCACCCACAGCGTCGCGCCCAGCGGGATCAAGGCGTCGTTGAAGTCGTAGTTCGGGTTGTGCAGCATGCAAGGGCCGAGGCCGTGGCCTGAGGGCCGATGGTCACCATCGCCATTGCCGATCACGAAGTACGCGCCCGGGATGGCCTGCAGGTAGTACGCGAAATCCTCCGCGCCCATCGTCGGCTCGAATTCCAGCACGTTCTCGGCGCCGACCAGGTCGGTCATCACGCGGCGCGCGAACGCGGTCTCGCCGGCGTGATTGATCGTTGGCGGATAGTTGCGGCTGAACTCGAATTCGCAGCCGACACCGAACGCGGCGCAGGTGTGCTGCGTGATCTGCCGCATGCGGCTCTCGATCAAATCCAGCACCTCCAGCGTGAAGGTGCGCACCGTGCCCTGGATCTCGCAGGTGTCGGGCACCACGTTGGTGGCCTCACCGGTGTGGATCATCGTCACCGAGATCACGCCGGCATCGATCGGCCGCTTGTTGCGGGTGATGATGGTCTGGAAGGCCTGCACCAGCTGGCAGGCGACCGGCACCGGGTCCAGCCCCAGGTTCGGCATCGCCGCATGCGAGCCCTTGCCACGGATCGTGATGCGGAATTCATTGCTGCTGGCAAAGCACGGGCCGTTCTTGATCGCGAACTGGCCGACGGGGAGGCCGGGCCAGTTGTGCACACCGAAGATCGCCTCCATCGGGAACCTCTCGAACAGGCCGTCGGCGATCATCTCGCGCGCGCCGCCGCCGCCTTCTTCGGCCGGCTGGAACACCAGGTACACCGTGCCGTCGTGGTTCCGGTGCTGGGCCAGATGTTTCGCGGCGGCCAGCAACATCGTCGTGTGACCGTCGTGGCCGCAGGCGTGCATCCTGCCGGCATGGCGGCTGGCATGCGCGAACTGGTTGTGCTCGGTGATCGGCAACGCGTCCATGTCGGCGCGCAGGCCGACCGCGCGATCCGAGGTGCCGCTCTTCAGGATCGCAACGACGCCGGTGGTGCCCAGGCCGCGATGGATCGGGATGCCCCAGGCCGTGAGCTGCTGCGCGATCACGTCCGAGGTGCGCCGCTCTTCGAAGCACAACTCCGGGTGCGCATGCAGGTCGCGCCGCAGCGTGGCCATGGCGGGCGTGTCGGTGAGGATGGATTCGATCAGGCGCATGGTGAAACTCCGACATCTCCGCGGGAGGCCGCTGTGGCGGACATCGGTCAAGAGTATCTCTTGCAGTCGACCTGACAGGGCACAAAACCTGCCTGTGCTGCGTGGTGGGCTGGCTCCGGCGCAATCAGCCACCGATTGAGGCATCAGTTCTGACCTTCATGGTGTCAGGAGATTCGCAGAATTTAGAAGCAGTCCAAACGAACTGGGGATTCCATTGAAGTACCTGTCCTGGAGACGTTCAAACCCACTGTGGTGGGGGCTTGTGATGTCGAGTTCGGCCACAGTGGTGCAAGCAGCTGAAGCACAGAGCGCCGTCGACGCGCTGAGGTCGGCGACCGACATGCTGTGGCTGGTGGTGGCCGGCGCGCTGGTGTTCTTCATGCAGGCCGGTTTCGCACTGCTGGAATCGGGCATGAGCCGCGCGAAGAACGCCGTCAACGTGATCATGAAGAACTACTGCGACATGTGCTTCGGCGCGGTCGCCTACTGGGCCATCGGCTTCGGGCTGATGTTCGGTGCCAACCCGAGCGGCTGGCTCGGCCTCGACCATTTCGCACCGCATGCGGCACCCGAGTCTGACTACGGGATGCTGTTTTTCCAGATGATGTTTGCCGCCACTGCGGCCACCATCGTCAGCGGCGCACTGGCCGAGCGCACCCGGTTCGGCGCCTACATCGCCGGTTCGGTCGTTATCACCGCATTGATCTACCCGGTGTTCGGTGCCTGGGCCTGGGGTTCGCTGTTCGGTGGCGAGGGCTGGCTGAAAGCCATGGGGTTCATCGACTTCGCCGGCTCGACTGTCGTTCATTCAGTCGGTGGCTGGTCTGCGCTGGCGGCGGTGATGATTGCCGGCCCGCGGCTCGGCCGCTTCGGTCCCAACGGTGAAGTGCGCCAGATCCGCGGCCACAACCTGAGTGCGGTGGCGCTCGGTGGTTTCATCCTGTGGCTGGGCTGGTTCGGCTTCAACGGTGGCAGCACCACCGCTGTCACCGTGGGCATCGGCAAGATCGTGCTGAACACCCACATGGCTGGAGCGGCCGGCGCCATCGGCGCGCTCTGCTTGCTGTCGTTGTTGCGCCGTCCGATTCTGATCACCGCAGCGGTCAACGGCAGCATCGCTGGCCTGGTGGCGATTACCGCGGGCTGCCATGTGATGGAGCCGATGTATGCGCTGTTGACTGGCTTCGTGGCCGGAGGCTTCAGCGTGATGGCAGCCGACTGGCTGGAGTCACGCCGCATCGACGACGTGGTCGGTGCCGTTTCCGTCCACGCCGTCGGCGGTGTCTGGGGCACGCTGGCGGCGGGACTGTTCAAGGATGATGCGATGTTCGACCTGCGCCAGCTCGGTGTGCAGGCCCTGGGTTGCGTGGTCGCCTTCGCTTGGGCGTTCGGCCTGGGCTTGGCGCTTTACTGGCTGCTGGCCCGCACCATCGGTCTGCGGGCCAGCACGCTCGATGAGCAGCGCGGGCTCGACTACACGGAGCATGCCGAGATCGGCTACCCCGAGTTCCAGCAAGACCTGTTGCAGCGCGACAGGCCATGAACGATTCCACCCTCCCGATGGCCTACCCGGGCAAGGATGCGCTGCTCGCACGCCGCGCACTGGCGCATGCGCTCAGCACGTACCTGGACAGCGATCGCGTGCACGACGCCGTGTCACTGTGGAGCCAAACCGCTGACGGCCAGGCCAGTCTTCTCGCGGGCCTGACCCGCTACTGCAAGCAGGTCGCCGAGCTCTTCGGTCTGTCGGGCCGGGAGGCCGAGCTGCACCTGAAGATTCTGCGCGCGATGAAGATGGATCCGAGCCTGCTTCCAGACGACCCGCTGTCGCCACGCGCGTCTGCGGCGGCGCCGATCGGGCTCCAGCCGCCGGGATCGGCCGCATCCGCCGCGTCCGCCACGCCGAATTCATCGGCCTTGTTGCTGCAGAAGTTCTTTGGCCTGCTGGAAGATCAGTTCAGGCGCGAATCGCCGACCGGTTCAGCGAACTTGTCGCTGCGACGCAGTCTGGTGGGTCTGGCGAAGCAGTTGCCGCCCGCGCAACGCATCGCTGTCGTGCAGTGGTGCACTGGCGAGACACCCGCCTTGCACGGGCAGTGGCCTGCTGGCAGCCACGGTACGGTGCTGGTCAACCTGATCTATGTGGCCCTGGCTGAGCTGATCGGGCCCGTGCGCGCCGACCGTGCCCTGGGACTGGCGGTGGCCGACCTCGAGGCCAGTGGCGATGCGGCGCTGATAGAGATCCGCCGATACCTCTGACGCCGGCGCCACGCCCGATCCTGACGGCGGGCACCGCCGGTGCGCCCTAGACTGCGTGCCATGTTGCAGCGCGCGTGGATGGGATCGGTGCCGACGCTTGTGCTGGTTGCGTGCATGGCCCTGCTGTCGGGCTGCGGGTCGGTAGGCTACCTCGCGCAGTCGGTGCAGGGCCACCTGCGCTTGCTCAGCGCAGCCCGGCCTGTTGGCGACTGGCTGGCCGACCCGACCACGGCCGAGCCATTGAAAGCGCGGCTCGCGCTGACCCAGCGCATCCGCGACTACGCGGTGACGGCGCTGCATCTGCCCGACAACGACAGCTACCGGCGCTATGCCGACCTGCAGCGCAACGCGGCGGTATGGAACGTGGCGGCGGCGCCAGAGTTGAGCTTGACGCTGCGCACTTGGTGCTTCCCGGTGGTCGGCTGCGTGGCCTACCGCGGCTACTACGACCGCGACCAGGCCGATGCCTACGCCGAGCTGTTGCGCGCGCTGGGGCTCGATGCTGGTGTCTACGCCGTGCCCGCCTATTCGACGCTGGGCAAGATTCCCGGCAGTTACTTTGCCGACCCGCTGCTCAACACCTTCGTGCAGTCAACCGAAGGCGAGCTGGCCCGGCTGATCTTCCACGAGCTGTCGCACCAGGTGGCCTTCGCCCCCGACGACACGGTCTTCAATGAGTCGTTCGCGACCACCGTCGAGCGCCTGGGCACGGCCCGCTGGCTGGCTGAGCACGGCAGCGTTGCGGCCCGAGCGGCACTGGCAGCACATGAGGCGCGTCGGGCTGATTTCCGCGCGTTGACCGCCACGTACCGCGAGCGCTTGAACGCGCTGTACCAAAGCGCCGCGTCGGACGGCGACAAGCGACGCGGCAAGGCCGAGTTGCTGGCACAGCTGCGCGCTGACCACGCGGCGCTGAAGGCTGGCGCCTGGCAGGGATACACCGGCTATGACGGTTGGTTCGACCGCGTCAACAATGCGTCTTTCGGTGTGCTGGCGGCCTACACCGAGCTGGTGCCGCAGTTCGAGCGCCTGCTCGCTGCGCAGGGTGGCGATCTGACGCGCTTCTATGCCGAGGTGCAACGGCTGGCTGCGCTGCCGATGGAGGAGCGTCGGCGGGCCTTGCAAATCGCTGCACCATCGCCCTGAGCGTAGTCTTGAAGTCGCCATGACCTTGAATCTTTTGCTGCGCCAGTCTTCATTCTTGGATTTTTGCCCTGTGACTGCCGCGGTTGAGGCGTTGGCCGGGGCAAGTGGCATCGACGAGCGCGGTGCAATCTTCACTCGCCGAGAAGTCGTGGATTTCATCCTCGATCTCAGCGGATACACCAGCGACCGGCCTCTGCACAAACTGACGCTGCTGGAGCCGTCATTCGGTGATGGCGATTTTTTGTTTCCGGCGATAGACCGCTTGCTTGAGGCTTGGATGGCTGGAGGCGAGACCAAGAATCCCGTCGAGTCGTTGGGCAGCTGTATCTGTGCCGTGGAATTGCACCGAGGCACCTTCAATCGGACGCATGCGGCGCTGATCGCGCGGCTGACAGCGGCAGGTATCTCTGACGACGCAGCAGCAACCCTCGCGGACCTCTGGCTGTTGCATGGCGATTTCCTGCTGGCCGAACTTCCTGAGGCGTTTGACGTGGTGATCGGTAACCCGCCTTATGTGCGGCAGGAATTGATCCCCGACGTATTGCTGGCCGAATACCGCAGCCGCTACACGACTGTCTACGACCGCGCTGACCTGTACATCCCCTTCATCGAGCGTTCGCTGCGGTTGCTGAAAAAGGGAGGTGTCCTGGGCTTCATCTGTGCTGACCGCTGGATGAAAAACCGGTACGGCGGACCGCTTCGGTCCTTGGTCGCCAAGGAGTTTCATCTGAAGGTCCACGTCGACATGACCGACACGATGGCGTTTCATTCAGATGTGATCGCCTATCCAGCCATCACCGTCTTTACCCGCGAGAAACCTGGTGTTACCCGCCTCGCTTACCGGCCGGCGATCGACAGCGCGGTGCTGAAAGATCTGACGGCTCAGCTCACTGCCAAGCGGCTTCCAAAAGGAGCAGGAGCGGTGCGCGAACTGGCTGGCGTGGCCTTCGGTGCCGAGCCATGGATATTGGAGTCGTCTCAACAATTGGCACTTGTGCGCCGCCTTGAGCGGGACTTCCCGACGATCGAAGCGGTGGGCTGCAAGGTCGGCATTGGCGTTGCCACTGGCGCGGACGACGCATTCATCGGCCCATTCAACACGCTCGATGTCGAAGACGATCGCAAACAACCTTTGGTGATGACCCGCGACATTTTGCGCGGCAGGGTTGAGTGGCGCGGATTCGGTGTTGTCAACCCGTTCGCAGACGATGGCGGTCTGGTCAGTCTTGCCGACTATCCCCGACTGAAGAAATATCTCGAAGCACGGAAAGAAGCCATCGCCGGACGCCATTGCGCCCAAAAAACGCCAGCCAACTGGTACCGCACCATCGATCGCATCACGCCGTCATTGACCAAGCGACCCAAGCTGCTGATACCGGACATCAAAGGCGAAGCCCATATCGTCTATGAAGAGGGCTTGCTCTACCCGCACCACAACCTGTACTTCATCACTGCCGAGGAGTGGGAATTGCGTGCACTTCAGGCGGTGTTGCTGTCGGGCATTGCGCGGCTGTTCGTGGCAACTTATTCGACGCGAATGCGAGGAGGTTTTCTTCGCTTCCAAGCGCAATACCTCCGGCGCATCCGTGTGCCGCAGTGGAGCAGTGTTCCCGATTCCCTGCGCCGAGAATTGAAGCAAGCCGCAGCGGCGCAAGACCTTGCAGCATGCAATCGAGCGGCGTTCGAGCTTTATGGGTTGTCCGAAGCGGAGCAATCGGCTCTGACGGGAAATGGTGACTGAGCATGGCGCTTGATTTGGCTGACTACGAACGCAAGACCCGTGATGCTGTGATGGCGTTCTGGGGCAACCGAGAAAAAGCGAAGCAGAAGCAAATTGAATCTGGCAAGGCCGACCAAGGCGAGCGCGCAAGCGTGACAGGCGGCAAGAACATGGACGAGTTTGTCTCGTTGATCATTGACATCGTCAAGGCGAACGGACTGACCCATGCCACGATTCACCAGAAGCGTTCTGTACTGACGCTGCCGGGCTACTTCCGGCCGACCAAGTTGTGGGATTTGCTTGTGATGGACCACGGCGAACTCATCGCTGCGATCGAGCTGAAGAGCCAGGTCGGCCCGTCGTTTGGCAAAAATTTCAACAACCGCGCCGAAGAGGCCATCGGAACGGCGCACGACCTTTGGACTGCCTACCGCGAGGATGCATTCGGCAATCAGCCGAAGCCGTTTGTGGGTTGGATGATGCTGGTCGAAGATGCGCCGGAATCCCGAAGTCCGGTGCGAGACAGTGCGCCACATTTCAAGGTGTTCCAAGAATTTCAGGGCGTGTCATACCTGCAGCGCTATGACATCCTGTGCCAGCGATTGGTCAAGGAGCAGCTCTACACGACGGCTGCGCTCATGACCTCATCTCGCACGGCCGCAGCGACCGGGGCGCATGCCTCGCTGTCAGACTTGACCAGTTTCAAGACCTTCATCACAACGCTTGCAGGTCATGCTGCTGCGCAAGCGGCTCGATTGGAATAGTCAGAGTGGCAACCTTCACCATCCAACGCCACCACACCCTTGGCATCGACGGCGCAAGACATCTGGCACAACACTGGGCCCACCACGCGCGGCGCCAGCATGAGATGGACTGTTGCGTCCAGGCCGAGGAAGACTGCGAACGGGTGAGCTTCGAGCGTTCGGGCGTGCAGGGTGATCTGGTGGCCACTGCCGACAACTTTGCGCTGACCGTGACGCTGGGCTTTCTGCTGTCGGGCTTCAGCGATCGCATCCGCGGCGAGATCGAGAAGAACCTCGACGATGCCATTGCCAAGGCCGTTGCCGCATCCGGTGGTCACACCGAAGAAACGAACGACTGACCAGGCGAGCCCTGCCTGTCGGTCGAGCTACTGCGCGACGCGGCTTGCGTGGCTTGCCGCCGTCGACGAGGCGCGGCGAGCTGCCGAGGCCGCAGGCGAGGGCGTTTTCGAATAGGCCTGCGCCAGGCCCAGCAGATGCTGCTTCTGCGCCGGCTCAAAGTACGGCGCCAGCAGGCTCAGCACATGCGAGGCGCCGCGCAGCAAGGCTGCTCCGGCGTTCTCGGGTTCCAGCGCGTGGCGCGGGTCGCGCACGTACTCGTAGCTGAGCCAGTAGGTCGACACCACGACCATCGCGGTGGCCACCGATTCCGCTTCGGCTGCGCTCAGGCGCACCGCATTGCCTCGGCCGAGGCCGGCCAGCACCCGCTGCACCGCCTGGGTTTTTTCCTTCAGCACGTACTGGAAATGGGTTTCGATCCGCCGGTTCTTGCTGAGCAGGTCGTTCAGGTCGCGGTACAGGAAGCGGTACTGCCAGATCAGCTCGAACAGCATGTGGAAGAAGAGCCACGCGTCCTCGACATCGCGCACGTCGTCGGCCGCTTTCAGCAGGGCGTCCAGTGAGGCTTCGTAGCGATCGAACAGCCGATCGACCAGCAGGTCCTTCGCCGGGTAGTGGTAGTACAGGTTGCCGGTGCTGATGTTCAGCTCGGCCGAGATCAGCGTGGTCGACACGTTGGGCTCGCCGAAGCGGTTGAACAGCTCCAGCGTGACGTCGAGGATGCGCTCGGCGGTGCGGCGTGTCTTCTTGACGGGAGTCGCCATGGCATCTGCTTTCATTGCAGTCGGACTGCCGATCAAGGTAGCACCAAGTCGGAGCCTGTCCAACGGCATCTGCCCTACAACAGCGCGGCGTCTCGCGGGCGATGACGCCGTGCCGGCGCGCCGCGGTGGCACTGCCTACAATCCTGCCGTCCATGAGCTTCACTCCCCCCGGCTCTGCCAACGCCGCCGTCTCCTTTCGCAGCGTCGGCAAGCGCTACAGCACCGCCAAGGGCAGCGTGCAAGCGCTGGATGACGTCAGCTTCGACATCGAACCCGGCGAATTCTTTGGGCTGCTCGGACCCAACGGCGCCGGCAAGACCACACTGATCAGCATCCTCGCCGGCCTGTCGCGCGCCAGCGCGGGCCAGGTGCTGGTGCATGGACACGATGTCGTCACCGACTACGCCGCCGCCCGCCGCAGTCTTGGCATCGTTCCGCAGG
>JAKFUQ010000248.1 GCA_021732645.1 Rhizobacter sp.
GGCCCATGCGCATCGCCATGGCGTCGTGCACCGCGACATCAAGCCGGCCAACGTGCTGGTCGATCTGCCTGCCGGTGTGGTGAAGGTCACCGACTTCGGCATTGCCCACATTGCCGACGCCTGCCTCACCCGAACCGGCCTGGTGCTGGGCACCCCGGCTTACATGGCGCCCGAGCAACTGACGGGGCAGCGCGTGGATGGGCGGGCGGACATCTATGCGCTGGGCGTCACGCTGTTTCAGTTGCTGACCGGGGCGCTGCCGCACCACGCCGAGTCGCCGGCCCGGTTGATGTACAGCATCGTCAACGACGAGGCGCCCGATGTGCGCACCCTGTGCCCCGAGGTACCGCCAGCGCTGGCCCGGGTGCTGGCCCAGGCGCTGGCGAAGGCGCCACAAGCCCGTCATGCCGACGCGGCGCAGCTGGCCGGGGCGCTGAATGCTTTCGCCACGAGCGTGACTTAGTCACGCGCCATCCGGGGCACAATTCCGCCCTGTGACAGTCCCCGCCTGCATCGTGAGTCGACGCCGCTTTCCATGACGTTCGAGTTCTTTAGCGCCACCGACACCGGCCGCGCTCGCAACAACAACGAAGACTCGGTCGCGGTCGACAACGCCTCGTCACTGGTCGTGCTGGCCGACGGCATGGGCGGCTACAACGCCGGTGAAGTGGCCAGCCAGATGGCCACCTCGTTCATCAGCGCCGAGCTCGGCCGCTGGCTCACCGAAGCAGCCTCCAACGCGACCGACGCCGACGTGCGCCGCGCCATGGACATCTGCGTGGACAACGCCAACCGCGCCATCTTCAACGCGGCCAGCACCAACCCGCAGTACGCCGGCATGGGTACCACGCTGGTGGTGGGCGTGTTCCGCGACAACCGGCTGCTGCTGGGCCATGTGGGCGACTCCCGCGGCTACCGGCTGCGCGCGGGCAAGTTCATGCGCATCACGCACGACCATTCGCTGCTCCAAGAACAGATCGATGCCGGGCTGATCACCGAAGCACAGGCCGCTTTCTCGGCCAACAAGAACCTGGTCACCCGCGCGGTCGGCGTCGAGGACAGCGTGATGCTGGAGTCGCACCTGCATGAGCTGCTGCCCGGTGATCTGGTGCTGCTGTGCTCCGACGGCCTGTCGGACATGATGGACGATGAACACATCGGCCAGGTGCTGCAGTCGGGCGAGAACCTTGAGGCACTGGCCCTTGCCTTGATCGCCGCCGCCAATGAAGCGGGCGGAAAAGATAACATTGCGGTCATTTTGGTGCGGGTGCTGGCTTCGGCGGGCGCGGCGCGCTCCTGGTGGCCGTTCAAGCGCTGATCGCCACAACCGTTCGACCGCTGCAGCGGCCATCTTCCGTCACCCAGACACAACAATAGACGAGGTCAAGCATGGGCAAACTGGTGGTATCGCTCGACGGCGTGGTGATCAAGGAAGTGCAGATCACCAAAGACAAGACCACCCTCGGCCGCCGACCCTACAACGACATCGTCATCGACAACCTGGCGGTCAGCGGCGAACACGCCGTGTTGCAAATGCTGGGCGCCGATGTCTTCATTGAAGACCTGAACAGCACCAACGGCACCTACATCAACGGCAAGGCCGTCAAGAAGCAGCTGCTGGTGCACAACGACACGGTGGAGATCGGCAAGTACAAGATCAAGTTTCTGATGGCCGACGGTGGCGACTACGAAGCCACGCAGGTGCTGCGCACCGGCGTGCAAGCGCCTGTGCCGCCCGGTCTGCAGCGGGCCTCGGGCTTCGGCGGGCCGTCGGGGTTTGGAGCGCTCGGCGGCACTGCCTCCATCAAGGTGCTCAACGGCGCCGCGGCGGGCCGCGAAGTCAGCCTCACCAAGGTGGTCACCACCATCGGCAAGCCCGGCGTGCAGGTCGCCTCGATCACCAAGCGGCCCACGGGTTATGTGTTCGCCCATGTCGAGGGCGCGGCACGCCCCACCGTCAACGGCAACCCCCTGGTCGCCGAAACCACCCAACTGCGCGATGGCGATGTGATCGAGCTGGCCGGCACGCAGATGCAGTTCATCAACCGCTGAGACCGAGGCGGGCGTGACGCTTTTCACGGCCCTGCCACCCCGGCGCCGAAGCGCCGCATGACGGGGCCCGAACCGCGCATTTAGCCCCTTGTCGGCACGGCCGCACGGCCTCAGTATTTGGCGCAAACCTCGACGCGCTCTGCGCTGTGCCCGTGCCTGCCCATCCCCCCACCCCATGACCCTGCGCGTGCTCGGCTGTTCCGGCTCGATCGCCGCGGGGTGCAAGACCACCGCCTTCTTGCTCGATGACGACGTGCTGATCGATGCGGGCAGCGGCGTGGGTGACCTGCCGCTCGACGCCCTGGCGCGCATCGACCATGTGTTCGTCAGCCATTCCCACCTCGACCACATCCTGTCGATCGCCCTGCTGGCCGACAGCGTGATGCGCGCCCGGCAAGCGCAGGGCCGCGGGGCTATCCAGGTGCATGCGCTGCCTGAAACCCTGGCCGCCCTGCGCGCTCATATCTTCAACGGCGTCATCTGGCCCGACTTCACCCGCTTGCCCAGCGCCGACCACCCGGTGCTGCGCCTGCTGCCCTTTGCGGTGGGCGATGTCTTGACGGGCCTGGGCAAAAAGCGGCGCCGCATCGAGGTGCTGAGCGCCGCCCACACCGTGCCCGCGGTCGGCTTCGCGGTGGACGACGGGCGCTGGGTCTACAGCGGCGACACCGGCCCCAATGCCGCGCTGTGGCAACGGCTGCGCACGATGACGGTGGCCCACCTGGTCATTGAAACCGCGTTCAGCGACGACGAGCGGGCGCTGGCCGAGATCAGCCGCCACCTGTGCCCGACCGCGCTGGGCCAGGAACTGGCGCAACTGGCCGGCAGCGTCGATGTGCGCATCACCCACATCAAGCCCGGCGAGATGGACGCCGTGATGGCCGAGATTGGCCGCCTGCGCCTGCCGCACAAGGTGCGCGCCCTCAGTGCCGGCGACGACATGCGGCTGGTCTGACGTGACAATTTACGTCACTCGATAGACCGGATACGCAGGTTTCAGCCGCCCGCGGTGACCCTTTGCGTCGCCATCGCTACTGAAACGCCCACTATTCACGCGAGAAACCGGTGGCATGCGGCATGCGACTGTGAGTCCGTACCTTCCCCTCACAGCCCTACAGGAGCTCACCATGCAACGTCGTATCCAACAAGGTTTTACCCTCATCGAATTGATGATCGTCGTCGCGATCATCGGCATCCTGGCAGCGGTTGCGCTGCCGGCCTATCAGGACTACACGGTCCGCGCCAAGGTTTCCGAAGTCATCCTTGCCGGCTCGGCTTGCCGAACCACAGTTACCGAAACAGTTCAATCGACCACAGCCTCTGCGTTGACTTCAGCGTTGTTCGCATGCGACTCGGTTTCGGGTACCGCGCCATCAAAGTACGTGAAAACTGTCGTCGTGAGCAATGAAGGTGAGATCACCATCACGGCAGATGAGGGCAACCTCACGCAGCTCACAGCGGCAACGAATGTTTTGACAATTACGCCCTACGCCAACGACACCACGAAGCTCGCAGCCGATGATGTCGGCGAAAATATTTATAAATGGGTTTGTGGTGCTTCAGGTGACGGCACCACCATCCTGCCGAAGTACCTGCCTGGCTCATGCCGCGGTTGAGTCCACTTTGATCTCGCGAAGGGCAGCGTAAGCTGCCCTTTTTCGTTGCAGACCCCATCGCTGAATCAGCGCTTGTAGGCCATGCTGGAACTCCTCGGATCGGCTTTGATGTTGTCAGCGTGGTTACTGACGGATCACTACCCGCCCTGGATGACTGTGTACAGCGACAGTGCCATGGCGTTGAGCCTCGCGCT
This sequence comes from Rhizobacter sp., assembly GCA_021732645.1. Taxonomy (GTDB): domain Bacteria; phylum Pseudomonadota; class Gammaproteobacteria; order Burkholderiales; family Burkholderiaceae_C; genus PBB1. The sequence goes on from JAKFUQ010000248.1 coordinate 3,863, forward strand.
GCTGTTGTTGGCGTCCTCGCTGCCGATCACGCCCAAGCTGCCGCGTACTGTGCCCGCGGTGTTCTGGTGGATCACGGGCATCGCGCTGATCCCTTGGCTGCAGTGGCTGTTTGGCAAGGTTCCATACAGCGGCGATGCGATCGTCGGAAGTCTTTACGTGTTAGGGCTCGGTTGCGCTGTTCTATGCGGTAGCCATTGGGCCCAGCGTCGACCCACAGACTCGGCGGCATGGTTGTCCACCACACTGCTGCTTGGCGCATCGATGTCTGCTGCCATCGCGCTATTTCAAGTTTCAGGGGCCGTTTCCCTTGGCCACTGGTCGCTGCCCATTTGCCCCGGAGGGCGGGCCTGCGCCAATCTGTCCCAGCCAAATAATCTGGGTACCCTGATCGGTTTGGGTGCGGTGGGCCTGCTGTTGCTCCGTGAGCAACGCCGTATCCACTCCTGGCCCGCGGGCATGCTGTTGGCGCTGCTGCTATTCGGCGCCGCCGCCAGCCAATCCAGGACAGTCCTGTTGTATGGCCCGGCGATCTTGCTGGGCCTGCTCGTGGCTCGCCGAAAAGGGCTCACGGTGCGGACCGGGTACCGGATGGTCTTCGCTGCGACCGCTGCGCATTGGTCGCTGGTATGGGCTTGGCCGACGCTCGAACACCTGCTGTTGCTGGAGGCGACAGCCGCGTTGAATGAAAGAAGTCTGGACGCGGGACGGTTGCAGGCTTGGACCATGTTCCTCGACGCGACGACGCTCTTTCCGTGGAGCGGTTACGGATGGCTGCAAACGGCCAGTGCACAGCTGGCAGCAGCCGAGCGCCACCCGTCATTGCACGCCGTCTGGCAGCAGACCCACAACCTGTTTCTGGAGCTATTGATCTGGTGTGGATACCCCGTGGGGCTGCTTCTAGGCGGTTTGATCGTTGTTTGGTTCGTTCACCGTGCGTGGCGAGTTCAAACGATCGAGGGCGTGATCGGCATGATCAGTGTGAGCTTGTTGGGCATACACAGCATGCTCGAACTGCCCTACCACTACGCATACTTTCTGATCCCTATCGGGCTGTGGATCGGTCATGTCGAGCACAGTGTGGGCGGCGGCATCCACCGCTTGGCGAGGCTGCGATGGGTTCCTGTGGCCCTCAGCCTGTGCCTCTTGCTGGCCATCTTGCGTGACTATGCGGAGGTGGAGGAGGACTTCCGCTTGGCCCGCTTCGAGAGCCTGCGCATAGGCTCGCTGAGTGCCCCGAAACCCGCCCCGGATGCGCCGTTCCTCTCTGGCTTGACAGCACAACTGCGCCTGATGCGCATTCAGCCTGCGGCGGGAATGTCTGCAGCGCAGATCGAGGCGATGGCCGTGGCCGTGAGTCGCTTTCCGAGCGCATCGCTCATGGCCAAGTTGGCATGGATCTTCGCGCTAAATGGCAGATTGCCAGAAGCGACACAGATGTTCATCAAGATCCGCTTTGTCCATGGCGACGTCACTTACCAAAAACTGAAGCAAGACCTGCACGATCGCGTGCGCGTTGGTCGCACCGAGCTGAACGAGCTTGATGCAGCCATTCCCTAATCCAGCCTTCAAAATACGGGTCAGTCCGCCTGGTTTGTTGGCAGTAGGGTGCGACTCGCCCATCGCCACTCATGAATAACCGTCCTGCACTGACCCGCTTCAAGGCCGCCGGCATCCACCTGCTGGCCAGCAGCCTCGTTGCCGCCGTGGCCGCAGCGCTGGTTTTTTGGGTGTGGTACCCATCGCCCTATGCGGCCATGGCGGGGGGCACCAACCTGTTTGTGCTGCTGGTCAGCGTCGACGTGATCTTGGGGCCAGCGCTCACGGCGGTGGTGGCAAGCCCGGGCAAGCGGCGCGCTGAGTTGGTTCGCGATCTGGGGGTGATCGTCACCATTCAGCTTGCCGCGTTTGCGTATGGCCTGCACGCCATGGCGCTGGCCCGGCCCGTGGTCCTGGCGTTCGAAGTGGACCGGTTGCGGCTCGTCACCGCGGCAGACATTGATCCGGCAACGCTGCACGAGGCGCCGGTGGCATTCCAGCAGTTGTCGTGGACCGGTCCGCGCCTGGTGGCTGCGATCAAGCCGAGTGATCCCGCTGGGCAGATGCGGTCGATTGAACTCGGCCTTTCTGGCATCGACCTGGCGATGCAGCCCGGGCAATGGCGTGATTACGGCGCCCATGCCGATGCCGCCTGGAAGCAGGCTCGCCCCGCAACGCAGCTTCTGGCGAAGTACCCGCAGCAGGCCCCGTCGCTGCAGGCGATTGCCCGCGCTGCGGGGCGCCCCCCAGAGGCGCTGCGTTTTCTGCCCTTGATTTCTCGCCAGGTGAGCTGGGTGTCGGTGATCGCCGAGCCTGGCGCCAAGGTGGTGGGGTATCTGCCGGTTGAGGGATTCTTTTGACCCATGGCCCGAGGGTGCCGGGCTATGCACCGCATCGTGCCGACGGATGTTTCCTGGCGTTGGCGGCCCTGCTGGCGGTGGTGCCTGCCGCTTTGCTGGCCATCCATGTCCCGCCGTCAGCCACGTTCTTGAACCAGGCGGCCGCAGTGTCGGGCTGGGGCGCGTTGTGCGTGATGCTGGCGTTGCGGATGATCCGCACACCGGGCGCGCTGGCGCTGCGTGCACAGGGCGGGCTGCGCGCCTTGCTGTTGGCCCTGGTGCTGTTGATCAGCGCATGCGCCGTGTCATGGGTTGGCCATGGCTTGCCGTCTTCCATGACCTGGTCGGCTGTGGGTTTGTTGGCAGCTGCCGCCTTGGTGGCGGTGGTGGGTGCGGCAACGATGACCTCGGGCCATGGCGTGGCCGCGTTTCGCGCGCTGTGCATGGCGCTTGTCGTGGCTGGCGTGTTCAGCGTGGCGGTGGGTGTGGTGCAGGTGTTTGCGCCCGAATGGGCCGACGGACAGTGGATCGCCAGCACCGCGCTGGAGGGTCGTGCGTCGGGCAATCTGCGCCAGCCCAATCACCTGAGCAGCCTGCTGCTGTGGTCCCTTGTTGCGGCGCTGTGGCTTTTCGAATCAATGGACGGTCATCGCAGCCGGCAAGCGCGCGCCGCTTTGGTTGTGTTGATGGCCGGCTTCATCTTCGGCCTGGTGCTCAGCGGGTCGCGCACGGGCATGCTGGGCGTGATGGCGCTGGCGGCGTGGGGCGCACTCGACAGCACACTGTCGCAGCGATCACGGCTAATGTTGTGCCTGTCGCCGTTGCTCTACGCGCTGTGCTGGGGCGGCCTTGCGACCTGGGCCGACCTCACCGGCCATGTCTTCGGCGGGGCCGCGCGGCTGCGCAGCGAGGCCGACATTTCCAGCTCGCGCTTTGGCATCTGGTCTGACACGCTGGGGCTGATCGCGCAGCACCCGTGGTTCGGCGTGGGCTGGGGCGAATTCAACCAGGCGTGGACACTGACGCCGTTCCCGCACCGACCGGTCGCGTTTTTCGACCACACCCACAACCTGCTGCTGCAGTGGGTGGTGGAGCTGGGCGTGCCGCTGGCCAGCCTGGTCACCGCGCTGCTGGGCTGGGCGCTGTGGCGCGCCTGGTGCGCCAGCCGCCAAGGCACCGCCAGGGCCCATGGCGAGCGCGTGCTGCTGCGTGCGGCGTGGATGATGGTGCTGCTGGTCGCTGCGCACAGCCTGCTGGAGTACCCGCTGTGGTATGCCTATTTCCTGCTGCCTGCGGCGTTTGTTTTTGGGCTGTGCCTGGGGGCCGCTGCGGCCCAGGCGCCGACAACCCCTGCCGCCCGCGGCCGGGGCGTCACTGCACCGGGCGCTGCGCTGTTGGCGGCCGCGTTGCTGCTGATGGCAGGCGGCGTCGCCGCGGTGATCGACTACTTGCCGGTGGCAGCGATCTTCGAGCCGGCCGACGATGCCCCGCCGCTGGCCGAGCGCATCGTTACGGGGCGCCGCAGCGTGCTGTTTTCGCACCACGCCGATTACGCGGCGGCCACCACCAGCCACTCGGCGGCCGAGGTGCTGCGCGCCATGGAAGGCGCGAAACACTTCCTGCTCGACACCCGGCTGATGATGGCGTGGGCCAGTGCGCTGGCCGATGTCGGCGACATCGAGCGTGCGCGGCACTTGGCCGCCCGCCTGCGTGAGTTCCGCAACCCGGCCTCGAAGGAATTTTTTGCGCCGTGCGACGAAGAACCCGACCCCGGTGCCGAGCCCCCATTCCAGTGCACACCGCCATCGCGCGCGTTCGACCACAGGGACTTCAGGTGAGGGCTCAGTCGTGCTACGCTTTTCACCATGAAAGCGCACATCGTCGAAGAGTTGATCGACCTGAGCCCGGCTGAGAAGCGCGAGCTTGGCGAAGCTCTGATCGCCAGCGCCGAATCCGAATCGTCGGCCCCCACCCTGACCGATGCCCAGCGCGCCGAATTGCGGGCACGGCTTGCGCACCATCGCGCGCAGCCGAACGAGCCCGGCGTCACCTTCCAGGAACTCAAGGCAAGGCTGCTGGCGTCCGCTGCATGAGCTTCACGCTCACCTTCAAGCCGCTGCTGTATACCCGTATTGAGGCCGACATCCGGCGAGCCGGCTTGCGGCGCTTTCCGTACTCGCTGTTCTACGTGATCGACGATGACCAGGTGCAAGTGCTGTCGTGCTTCCACCAGCAGCGCGACCCAAAAAACAGAGGCGCGCTTCTCGGCAGATGATGACTGTAGGCTGCGAGCCTTAGCAGATCAACTGCGCACAGTTTTTCATCCAAACTGTGTTGCAGATGAATGAAAAAATCTCTACAGTTGGCCTGTGAGTGCAACAGCTCCTCCCGTTTCATTCAAGGCCTTGCTGGCCAGCCTGCCGCGAGGCGAGCCTTTGAGCACGGCGGCCTTGCAAGCGCGTGGCCTCAGTGCATTTCGCGCCTCGGCCCTGGCGCGCAGCGGCTGGCTGGTGCACCTGGCGCGTGGCGTCTACATGCTGCCGGGCGACACGCTGACGCGCGACGGCTGTCTGGCCTTCCTGTCGGCGCAGATGCCGAGCCTTCACGTCGGCAGCAAGACGGCCCTCGCCTGGCGGGGTGTGCGCCAGAACATCGCGTTTCGCGAACACCTCAGCCTGTGGGGCGACACGCCCCGGCGCCTGCCCGCGTGGTTCACGCAGCGCTTCCCGTCGGGCTACCAGGCCACGCAACTGTTCGATGACCGCTTGCCCAACGCCTTCGGCTTGCAGCCCCTGCCGGCGGGTGATGCGCGGGTCCTGGTGTCGGTGCCAGAGCGGGCGATGCTGGAACTGCTCAGCGACGTCGGCAAGGTGCAGTCGCTGACCGAGACACGCGAGCTGGTCGAGGGCCTGGCCGGTCTGCGTGAAAAGGTCCTCGATGAACTGCTGTTTCATACGACGCGCATCAAGGTCGTGCGCATGGCGGCCACGCTCGCGTCCAGCATGAAGCTGCCCTGGGCGGCGCTCGCCAGCCAACACAGTGAACGCATCGGAGGTGGCACGCGATGGGTGGCCGTCGGCCGCTCCGGCGAGCGGCTGGACCTGAGGCGGCCATGAACCAGAACTACATCGACACCGTCCGGCTGCTGCTCGCGATTGCGCCCGCGGTCTTCGCCTCGGGCCGGTTCGCGATGAAGGGCGGCACCGCGCTGAACCTGTTCGTGCAGGAAATGCCCCGCCTGTCGGTCGACATCGACCTCGTGTTTGTCGACCACCGGCCGGATCGACAAGTCGCCTTGCAGGCCATCGCCGAAGAATTGGTTGCGGTCCAAGCCGCACTCGCGCGCAAGGGCTACCGCGCCCACTTGCCGGCCAACGCTGAGGGTGACGACGTCAAACTCGTCGTCAGCAACGACTCGGCGCAGGTCAAGGTCGAGGTGAACTTTGTCTTTCGGGGCACTGCGCTGCCGGTCGAGATGCGCTCGCTGGTAGCCACCGCCCAGGACCTGTTCACGACGGACATCACGGTTCCCGTCCTTGCCACAGCAGAGCTCTATGGCAGCAAGCTCGTTGCAGCGATGGACCGACAGCATCCGCGCGACATCTTCGATGTGATGCACATGCTGGATCACTTCGGCTGGCAGCCCTCGTTCATCGACTGTTTCGTGGTCTACCTGGCCGGCCACAACCGCCCCGTCCATGAAGTGCTGTTCCCGAAGACCAAGCCGCTCGAACCTGCTTTCACGAACGAGTTCGCGGGCATGACGCGCGACACCATCGAACTGGACACGCTCGCACAGATGCAGGTGCGTCTTATTAAGGAGCTGCCGCAGCAGTTGACCCTGGCACACCGGGATTTCCTACTGTCGCTGGTGCAGGGTGATCC
>JAKFUQ010000049.1 GCA_021732645.1 Rhizobacter sp.
GTGGCGCTGGCCATCGTGGCGAGGGTCGATATCGAGAATCGGCAGTTGATGCGGGGAGGGCGGGCATGACGGCTGTTTCGCTCAGCCGCCTGCGTGGCGAGGCACCGCGCCGGGGTTCCGCCCCGGCAGGCGGGTCACTTTTTTCTGCGGGGCCAGAAAAAAGTAACCAAAAAAGAGGCCCTGAACACCAGCCATCTGACCGGCTCGCTTCGGCTAGCCGCCTACTTCAGAGGCTCTGGCCCGAGAACATTCTCCGAACTACTGCCTCGGTTATCTCGCTCAGGTTCAAACATGCGGTCTCGACACGCCTCGACCCTGTCGGGTCCTCGGTTTGGCTTCTTGTGCCAGAGCCTTTGCCGTCCACCTGTAGCCGCAGCGTGACGGCCAAATGGGCTGGTGTTCAGGCCCTTTGCTTTGGTGACTTTCATTTGGGCCCGCAAATGAAAGTTACTCGGCAGCCGGGCCGAGACCCGGCGGGCGGCACCGCAGGGCGACCCTGCCTCGCAAGGCAGCAAGGGGGTCATGCATGACCCAGAGCAAACACCTGCTCGTGGTCGCCGCCGGCACCGGCGGTCACGTCATGCCCGGCCTCGCCGTGGCGAAGGAAATGCAACTCCGCGGTTGGACGGTCAGCTGGCTGGGCACCCCCACCGGCATGGAAAACCAACTCGTGCCGCGCACGGGCATTCCGCTCGACCCCGTGGCCTTCACTGGCCTGCGGGGCAAGGGTGCACTGCACACGCTGACCGGTGGCTTTCGACTGCTGGCGGCGTTCTGGCAATGCGCCGCCATCATCCGCCGGCGCCGTGCGCAGGTGGTGCTCGGCATGGGCGGCTACCTGTGCTTCCCGGCGGGGTTGATGGCCTCGCTGCTTGGCAAACCGCTGATGCTGGTCAACGCCGACGCGGCGCTGCTCCTGAGCAACCGCTCGCTGCTGCCGGTGGCCGACCGCGTGGCCTTCGGCTTCGACGGCCCGGCGGCGCACGGCACGCGGCGCGGTGTTGTCACCGGCAATCCGGTGCGTGCCGAGATCGAGGCGCTGCCAGCGCCTTCGACACGGTTCGCGGGGCGCAGCGGCCCGTTGCGGCTGCTGGTGGTCGGCGGCAGCCTCGGCGCCTCGGTGCTGAACCGCTGCGTGCCACAGGCGATGGCCTTGATGCCAACTGCGCAACGGCCGCAGGTCACGCACCAGACCGGCGCGGCGCATGCGGCGACGGTGCAGTCCGACTACACGCAGGCCACGGTGCAGGCCGAGGTGCTGCCCTTCATCGACGACATGGCGCAGCGGCTCGCTGATTGCGACGTGATCGTCTGCCGCGCTGGCGCGATCACCGTCAGCGAGTTGTGTGCGGCCGGTGTCGCCAGCGTGCTGGTGCCGCTGGTGGTCAGCACCACCTCGCACCAGCGCGACAACGCGCAGTGGCTGGCCTCGCACGGCGCTGGCCTGCACATGCCCCAAACCGAACTGACGCCGCGGCATCTGGCCGATGTGCTGACCGGGTTGACGCGCGAGTCCCTGCTGGCAATGGCGACGAAGGCCCGCGCGCTGGCACGTCCGAAAGCCGCGTCGCGCGTGGCTGACGAGCTGGAAGGATTGATCGCCGCATGAAGCACGCTGTCAAACGCATCCACTTTGTAGGCATCGGTGGTGCCGGCATGAGCGGCATCGCCGAGATCCTGCACAACCTGGGCTACGGCGTGTCGGGGTCGGACACCCAGGACAGCGCGACGTCGCGCCGTCTGGCCAGCCTCGGCATTCGGGTGTCGGTCGGTCACGATGCATCGCACATCGACGGTGCCGAAGCGGTGGTCACCTCGACCGCCGTGAAAGCCGACAACCCCGAAGTCATCGCCGCGCGCGCCAAGCGGGTGCCAGTGGTGCCGCGCGCGGTGATGCTGGCCGAGTTGATGCGGCTGAAGCAAGGCATCGCGATCGCCGGCACCCACGGCAAGACCACCACCACCAGCCTGGTCACCAGCGTGCTGGCCGAGGCCGGGCTCGACCCGACCTTCGTGATCGGCGGGCGGCTCAACGCAGCCGGTGCGAATTCGCGGCTGGGTTCGGGCGACCACATCGTCGTCGAGGCCGACGAGTCCGATGCGTCGTTCCTGAACCTGCTGCCGGTGATGGCGGTGGTGACCAACATCGACGCCGACCACATGGACACCTACGGGCATGACCTGGGTCGGCTCAAGCATGCGTTCGTCGAGTTCGTGCACCGCATGCCGTTCTACGGCGCCGCCATCGTCTGCTGTGACGATCCCGGGGTGCGCTCGATCATGCCGATGCTGTCGCGCCCGGTGGTCACCTACGGTTTCGGCGACGACGCGATGATCCGCGCGGTGGCCGTGCAGGCCCGCGGCGGGCGCATGCACTTCACGGTGCAGCGGCGCAACGGGGTGGCCATGCCCGACCTCGACGTGACGCTGAACCTGCCTGGCGACCACAACGTGCTGAACGCGCTGGCCGCGATTGCGGTGGCCACCGAGCTGGAGTTGCCCGACGCCGCGATGGTGCAGGGGCTGGCCGAATTCCGCGGCGTCGACCGGCGCTTCCAGCGTTATGGCGAGGTGTCGGTGAACGCGGCCGACGGCACGCCGGGCAGCTTCACGCTGATCGATGACTACGGCCACCACCCGGTCGAGATGGCGGCCACGCTGGCCGCAGCGCGCGGCGCATTCCCGGGCCGCCGGCTGGTGCTGGCCTTCCAGCCGCACCGCTACACCCGCACCCGCGACTGCTTCGAGGACTTCGTCAAGGTGATTGGCAGCGCCGACGCGGTGCTGTTGGCCGAGGTCTATGCCGCCGGTGAAACGGCTATCGTCGCCGCCGATGGCCGTGCGCTGGCGCGCGCGCTGCGGGTGGCGGGCAAGGTCGATCCGGTGTTCATCGACGACATCGCGACGCTGCCGCAGGCCATCCTGGATCACGCCCGCGCCGGCGACGTGCTGGTGTCGATGGGTGCGGGCTCGATCGGTCAGGTGCCAGGGTTGGTTCTGGAACTGAAGAGCCGGACGGATACGGTCGGCAGCGTCCCGATGGAGGGCGCGCCATGAGCATCGACCCGAAGGACTTGGGCAAAGTCTCTGTGCAGGACTTGGGCAAAGTCGCGGTGCTGCTGGGCGGCACCTCGGCCGAGCGCGACATCTCGCTGATGTCGGGCGGCGGCGTGCTGGCGGCGTTGCAGTCGCTGGGCGTCGATGCGCAGGCCTTCGACCCGGCCGAGCGCGATCTGTCCGAGCTGAAGCGGCTCGGCATCGACCGTTGCTTCATCTCGCTGCACGGCCGCCATGGCGAAGACGGCACAGTGCAGGGCGCGCTCGAAATGCTGGGTATTCCGTACACCGGCTCGGGTGTGATGGCCTCCGCGGTGGCGATGGACAAGGTGATGACCAAGCGCCTCTGGCTGGCCGAAGGCCTGCCGACGCCACGCCATGTCTGGCTGGAAGCCACCCAAGAGAAGGGCGAGCATTCGGCCGCGCAGGTGCAAGCCGTGCCTGGCCAACTCGGCTTGCCGCTGATCGTCAAGCCGCCGCGCGAAGGCTCATCGATCGGCATCACCAAGGTGCAGACCGCCGAGCAGATGCCCGCCGCCGTCGCGCTGGCCGCCCGCTATGACGCCGACGTGCTGTGCGAAGAATTCATCACCGGCGAGGAAGTCACCTGCCCGGTGCTGGGCGAAGGCGCCGACGCGCACGCGCTGCCGGTGGTTCGGATCCGGGCACCCGACGGCGCCTACGACTACCAGAACAAATACTTCACTGACGTCGTGCAGTACCTGTGCCCGAGCGGTCTGCCCGAGGCCGAGGAGCGCGAGATCCAGCGCCTGGCCGTGGCGTCGTACCGCGCGCTGGGCTGCCGCGGCTGGGGCCGTGCCGATCTGATGATTCGCGCCTCCGACCGTCAACCCTTCCTGCTGGAGATGAACACCTCGCCCGGCATGACCACGCATTCCCTGGTGCCGATGTCGGCCCGCGCGATGGGTCTCGACTACCCGCAGCTGTGCCTGCTGATTGCCAGCCAGGCGCGGCTGGACGCCCAGCCCGCGCTGGCGACTGCGGTCTCTTCTGTCCCGCCGACCTGACGCCACTCACCACGCCATGGCCGCCACGACCTCCACCACCTTCATCCGACCGCGCAGCGCTGCCCGCGCGGTGCGCGCAGCGCTGCCGGCCGATGTGCGCTGGATGCGCCTGACTGCGAATGGCCTGGTGGTACTCGCAGCCCTGCTGTTCGCCGCCCTGGCGCTGCACCTGCTGAGTCGCCAGCCGGTGTTCACGCTGCGCGCCATCCAGCTCAGTGGCGACCTGGGGCGCAACAGCGTGGCAACGATCCGTGTCAATGCGGTGCCGCAGTTGCGCGGCAATTTTTTCAACGTCGACTTGCAGGCCGCGCGCCGTGCGTTCGAGACGGTGCCTTGGGTGCGTCATGCGGTGGTGCAGCGGCTGTGGCCGAACCGGCTCGCGGTGCGGCTGGAAGAGCACCGACCGGCCGCACTCTGGCGCGCGGCAGACAACAACGCCGCGGCGGAGCAACTCGTCAACGCGCAGGGTGAGGTGTTCGAGGCCAACGTCGGCGATGTCGAAGGCGACAGCCTGCCCACGCTCGAAGGCCCACAAGGCAGCTCGGCCGCGATGCTGGCCATGCTGATGCGCTTGCAGGCGGTGTTCGCCCGGCAGGGCAGCCACATCGACACGCTGCGGTTGTCGGGTCGCGCCTCCTGGGCGGTGGAGCTCGACAGCGGTGCCAAGGTCGAGCTCGGTCGGGGCAGCGACGACGACGTGGTGGTGCGCGCCGATCGTTTTGTGGCCACGGTGACGCAAATGACGCAGCAGTTTCAAGCCCCGGTGGTCTATGCCGACCTGCGCCACCGCGATGGTTATGCCTTGCGGCTGCGGGGCATCACGACCGTGGCGGCCCCAGGCGCTGTGAACAGGAATTGAGCGAGAGGAACGGATGGCCAAGGAACTGAAAGATCTGGTGGTGGGACTCGACATCGGCACCGCCAAGGTGATGGTGGTGGTGGCCGAGTTGCTGCCCGATGGCGAGTTGCGCGTGGCCGGTCTCGGCAGCGCGCCGACGCATGGGCTCAAGCGCGGCGTGGTCGTGAACATCGACGCCACCGTGCAGAGCATCCAGCAGGCCTTGAAAGAGGCCGAGATGATGGCCGACTGCAAGATCACGCACGTCTACACCGGCATCACCGGCAGCCACATCCGCGGGCAAAACAGCACCGGCATGGTGATCGTGCGCGACAAGGAAGTGACGCCGGTCGACGTGGCGCGTGTGGTGGAGACGGCCAAGGCGATCAACATCCCGAACGACCAGCGGCTGCTGCTGGTCGAGCCGCAGGAATTCGTCATCGACGGCCACGAAGTGAAAGAGCCCATCGGCATGAGCGGCGGCCGGCTCGAAGTCAAGGTGCACATCGTCACCGGCGCGCAGAGCGCGGCCGAAAACATCATCAAGTGCGTGCGCCGCTGCGGGCTGGAGGTCGACATGCTGGTGCTCAACCCCAGCGCCAGCAGCCATGCGGTGTTGACCGACGACGAGAAAGACCTGGGCGTGGCCTTGGTCGACATCGGCGCGGGCACCACCGATGTGGCGATCTACACCGATGGCGCGATCCGCCACACGGCGGTGATCCCGATCGCCGGTGACCTGATCACCAGCGACATCGCGATGGCGCTGCGCACGCCGACCAAGGACGCCGAGGAGATCAAGGTCGAGTACGGCGTGGCCAAGCAATTGCTGGCCGACCCGAGCGATCAGCTCGAAGTGCCGGGCCTGGGCGACCGCCCGCCGCGCATGCTGAGCCGGCAGGCGCTGGCCGGTGTGATCGAGCCGCGCGTCGAGGAGATCTACTCGCTGGTGCACCAGGTGATCCGCGAGTCGGGTTACGAAGAGCTGCTGTCATCGGGCATCGTGATCTGCGGCGGCGCGGCAGTGATGCCGGGCATGGTCGAACTCGGCGAAGACATCTTCCTCAAGCCCGTTCGCAAGGGCACGCCAACCTACCACGGGGCACTGCACGACATGGTCGCCAACACCCGCTCGGCCACCGTGATGGGGCTGCTCGAAGAAGGCCGCCTGGCGCGGTCACGCGGCCTGCGCGCGGCGCAGCAGGCCGGCTCGGTGAAGACGGTGCTGGGCCGCGCCCGCGACTGGTTCCTCGGCAACTTCTGAGGCGAAACCATGACCCCGAGCCCCGATCCCAACATCTGCGCGGCGCCCCCTGGGCGCTCCCGCGCACCCCCAGGTTCCCTGAAAGCGAAGACTGCGGACGACGGCCTCGGCCCGGATCACTGCAGCGAACAACGAAGAGCTGGCTAGACCCAAAAAACCCCTCAACGGCAACTGCACCACAGCACTGGAGAAGAAAATGGCCATCGAAATGATCGAAGAGTTTGACCTCGGCACGCAAATCAAGGTGATCGGCGTGGGTGGCGGCGGCGGCAACGCGGTCGAGCACATGATCGTGCAAGGGGTTCAAGGCGTGGAATTCGTCTGCGCCAACACCGATGCGCAAGCGCTCAGTCGATCGGGCGCACACCAGCTGATCCAGCTCGGCAGCAGCGGCCTGGGCGCCGGCGCCAAGCCCGATGTCGGCAAGGCTGCAGCGCTGGAGGCCGACGAGCGCATACGCGCCGCCATCGCGGGTTCGAACATGCTGTTCATCACCGCGGGCATGGGCGGCGGCACCGGCACCGGGGCGGCACCGGTGATCGCACGCATCGCGAAGGAAATGGGCATCCTGACCGTGGGTGTGGTGACCAAGCCCTTCGACTTCGAGGGCAACCGTCGCATGAAGATGGCCGATGTGGGCCTGGCCGAACTCGAAGCCAACGTCGATTCGCTGATCGTCGTGCTCAACGAGAAGCTGCTCGAGGTGCTGGGCGACGACGTGACGCAGGACCAGGCTTTCGCCGAAGCCAACGACGTGTTGAAGAACGCGGTCGGCGGCATCAGCGACATCATTCACATGCACGGCATGGTCAACGTCGACTTCGAGGATGTGAAGACGGTGATGAGCGAGCCGGGCAAGGCGATGATGGGCACCGCGCAAGCCGGTGGCCCGGACCGCGCGACCAAGGCCGCCGACGCCGCCGTGGCCTGCCCGCTGCTGGAGGGCATCGACCTGTCGGGCGCCAAGGGCGTGCTGGTGCTGATCGCCGCCAACCGCAGCACCTTGAAGCTGTCGGAAAGCAAGAACGCGATGAACACCATCCGCCGTTATGCGGCCGAGGATGCGCATGTGATCTTCGGCACCGTCTACGACGAAAGCCTGGGCGACCAGCTGCGCGTGACGGTGATCGCCACCGGCCTGAGCCCGGCGCGCCGCCAGCATGCACCCATTCGTGTCGTGCAGACCCAACCGATGCCGCTCACCGGCACCGACAACCTGCCGATCCTGAGCCACGCGGTGAATCACACGAACGGAACCACGCTCGGCACCGCGTCTGGCCCCAACTACGGCGAGCTGAATACGCCCAGCGTGTGGCGCACCCGCACCGCCGCTGCCAAGGTGGATGCGCTGGCGAGCAACGGGATGGACGAGATCGAAATTCCGGCCTTCTTGAGGAAGCAGGCCGATTGAGCCAGTCTCCCTAGAATGACTTGATGCTCGCCCAACGCACCCTCCAATCCCTGACCCGCGCGGTGGGCGTGGGTGTGCATGGCGGGCAGCGGGTCGAGATGACCTTGCGCCCGGCGCCGCCCGACAGCGGGATCGTGTTCCGGCGGGTCGATCTGCCGCAGCCGGTGGACATTCCGGTGCGCCCCGGCTCGGTGTGTGATACCCGCATGGCCACCACGTTGTCCGCAGATGGGGACCCCGGCGCGCCCAAGGTCAACACGGTTGAGCACCTGCTGTCGGCGTGTGCGGGGCTGGGCATCGACAACCTGATCGTCGACATCACGGCAGAGGAAGTGCCTATCCTCGATGGCTCGGCGGCGTCGTTCGTGTTCCTGTTGCAAAGCGCCGGCATCGCCTTGCAGGAGGAGCCCAAACGCTTTTTGCGCCTGCGCAAGTCGGTGGAAGTGCGCGAGGGAGAAGGCCCGAGCCTGAAGTGGGCGCGGTTGGAGCCGTTCGACGGCTACAAGCTGACCTTCGAGATCGACTTCGATCACCCGGCCGTCAACCAGACCGGCCAGCACGTGGTGTTCGACATGGGCTCGGGACAGTACAAGCGCGAGATTGCACGCGCCAGAACATTCGGCTTCACCAAAGATGTGGAATTGATGCGCTCGCGCGGGCTGGGCCTGGGCGGCAGCCTAGACAACGTGGTGGTGGTGGATGACTACAAGGTGCTCAACAGCGGCGGGCTTCGCTATGGCGACGAGTTCGCCAAGCACAAGATCCTTGATGCGATCGGCGACTTGTATGTGTTCGGCCACCCGCTGATCGGCGCTTACAGTGCCTTCAAGTCGGGCCATGCCCTCAACAGCAAGCTGGTGCGCGCGGTGCTGGGCGATGCGGATGCGTTCGAGATCGTGACCTTCGACGATGCATCGACGGCGCCGCCGGGGCTGGCCGAACTGGCCCCGGCCTGGTGATGCTGATCTTCCGGTGGGTGTTCCTGTTGCTGGGCGTTGCCGCACTGGTGTGTCTGGCGCTCTACATCGGCACCGGCCAGGTGCGTTACCGCCAGATCGGCATCATGATCGTGAAGTGGTCGGTGATCGCCGGGCTGGGGTTTTTCGCGGTGCTGATCCTCGAGCGTTTCGCCATCGCCCTGTGATGCACCCCTTCCCCATCGAATCGGCGCTGCGCCGATAACCCCAAGAGAGGCTGAGGACATGTCACCGTTTGGCTGGGTCATGGCGTGCATCCTCGGGCTGACGGCTGGCGTCAGCGTGCTGTGCTTCGGCGTTTTTGTGGCCACCGGCATCGACCTGTGGCTGACACGCGCCAGGCGGTTTCGGCGCTGGGCGTTTGCGGCGGCGCTGCTGTGGTTCAACGTGGCGGTGTGGGGCAGCGTGGTGCGCATCCTCATCAACTGGTGATGAGGCCGGGCTGATCACCCGCCGTCCCAGCCGCCCATTCAAGCCAGAAGGTCAGCCGCGGGCTTGGAGTGCCTGCAGCAGCAGGTGGTGCACGCCGCCGAAGCCGCCGTTGCTCATGCACAGCACGTGGTCGCCGGGTTTGGCTGCCGCGACCACGCTCGCCACCAGCGCGGCGATGCTTACGCTGACCACGGCCAGTTTGCCCAGCGGGGCGAGCGCTTGCGCCGCATCCCAGTCGAGGCCGCCGCTGTGGCAAAACGACAGGTCGGCCTCTTCCAAAGCCCAGGGCAACTGCGCCTTCATCGTGCCCTGCTTCATCGTGTTGGAGCGCGGCTCGAACACCGCGAGGATGCGCGGCCGGGGCTGCATGGCCGGGTTCCACCGCCCATCGACCTGACGGCGCAGTCCGTTGATCGTGGTGCGCATCGCGGTGGGGTGGTGAGCAAAATCGTCGTAGACGCTGACACCGGCCACGCTGCCGCGCAGCTCCAGCCGACGCCGTACGTTCTCGAAGGTTGACAGCGCCTGAGCTGCCACCTCCGCCGGCACGCCCAGGTGATCGGCGGAGGCAATGGCCGCCAGTGCATTCAGCTGGTTGTGTTCACCGGCCAGCGCCCACTCGACGCGCGCCTGCCGCATGCTGCCGCGCAGCACATCGAACGCGTGCGGTTCGCCGCGGGCGCGCCACTCACCGGGGGTTTCCTTGCGCGCGCCGAAGCGCACCACCTCACTCCAGCAGCCAACGCCGAGCACGCGTTGCAATGCCTCGTCGCGCGCATTGACGACCAGGCGGCCCTTCGAGGGCACCGTGCGCACGAGGTGGTGAAACTGCCGCTCGATGGCCGCCAGGTTGTCGAAGATGTCGGCGTGGTCGAACTCGAGGTTGTTCAGCACCGCGGTGCGCGCCCGGTAATGGACGAACTTGCTGCGCTTGTCGAAGAAGGCGGTGTCGTATTCATC
>JAKFUQ010000086.1 GCA_021732645.1 Rhizobacter sp.
CGTACGGCATGGTGCTGGTGACCGGCCCGACCGGCTCCGGCAAGACAGTGTCGCTCTACACCTGCCTGAACATCCTGAATCAACCGGGTGTCAACATCTCCACCGTCGAAGACCCGGCTGAAATCAACCTGCCCGGCATCAATCAGGTCAATGTCAACGACAAAGCGGGGCTGAACTTCGCCGTGGCCTTGAAATCCTTCCTGCGCCAGGACCCGGACATCATCATGGTCGGTGAGATCCGCGACCTGGAAACCGCGGATATCGCGATCAAGGCCGCGCAGACCGGTCACATGGTGATGTCGACCTTGCACACCAACGACGCGCCAACCACGCTGACCCGCATGTTGAACATGGGCGTAGCTCCGTTCAACATCGCCTCCAGCGTGCTGCTCATCACCGCCCAGCGGCTGGCACGCAAGCTGTGCGAAAGCTGCAAGGCCTCGGCTGACTATCCCCGAGAGGCACTGCTCAAGGCAGGCTTCACTGAAGGCGACTTGAACGGCAGTTGGAAACCGTACCGTGCGGTGGGCTGTTCGGCCTGCTCGAACGGCTACCGAGGCCGAGTCGGCATCTACCAGGTGATGCCCATCACCGAAGAGATTCAGCGCATCATCCTGACCGAAGGCACCGCGGTGGACATTGCCGAGCAGGCCCAACGCGAGGGCGTGCGCGATCTGCGGCAGTCCGGGCTGGTCAAGGTCCGGGCAGGGGTCACCACTCTGGAAGAGGTGATCGCGTGCACCAACGAGTGATTACCGATGAATAAATCCACCAGCCTGCCGATAAGCACTTTGGTGGATTGAAAGTTCCGGAGGACCCATGGCGACTGCAGCGGCCGCGACACGCATCAAGGAAATTGTTTTCGAGTACGAAGGCAAGGACAAGAACGGCAAGATCGTTCGCGGTGAGATGCGTGCTGGCGGCGAGGCGATGGTCAATGCAAGCCTGCGCCGCCAGGGCATCCTGATCACCAAGGTCAAGAAGCGCCGCCTCAGTGGCGGCCGCGCCATCAAGCAAAAAGACATCGCCATCTTCACCCGCCAGCTCTCGACGATGATGCGTGCCGGTGTGCCGCTGATCCAGTCGTTCGACATCGTGGCACGCGGCAGCCCCAACCCGCGCCTGACGCGTTTGTTGACCGACATCCGCTCCGACGTGGAAACCGGTACCAGCCTGTCGTCAGCGTTCCGCAAGCACCCGCTGTACTTCGACGCGCTGTACTGCAACCTGGTTGAAGCTGGCGAGGCAGGCGGTATCCTGGAAGCGTTGCTTGATCGTCTGGCCATCTACCAGGAAAAGACGATGGCGATCAAGAACAAGATCAAGTCAGCCTTGATCTACCCGATTGCCGTGTTGGTCGTGGCTTTCGTGGTGCTGGCAGTGATCATGATCTTCGTCATCCCGGCCTTCAAGGACGTGTTCACGTCCTTCGGTGCCGACCTGCCGGCGCCGACGCTGATCGTGATGGCCATGTCGGAGTTTTTCGTCACCTATTGGTGGGCGATCTTCGGCTTCCTCGGGGGTGGCACCTATTTCTTCCTCGAATCTTGGAAGCGATCCGAGAAAATGCAAAAGGCCATGGACCGGCTGCTGCTCAAGGTGCCTGTGTTCGGCGATCTGGTCAACAAGTCGGCCGTCGCCCGATGGACGCGCACGCTGTCGACCATGTTTGCTGCCGGCGTGCCACTGGTCGAGGCACTCGATTCGGTGGGCGGCGCCTCTGGCAACGCTGTTTTCGCCGAGGCGACCGAGCAAATCCAGAAGGACGTGTCCACCGGCACCTCGCTCACCACCTCGATGCAGACCTCGGGCGTGTTCCCCAACATGGTGTTGCAGATGTGCTCGATCGGCGAAGAGTCAGGCTCGCTGGACGCCATGCTGGGCAAAGCGGCCGAGTTCTACGAGGACGAGGTCGATGAGGCTGTGAAGGGGTTGTCCAGCCTGATGGAGCCTTTCATCATCGTGATTCTGGGCACGCTGATCGGCGGCATCGTGGTCTCGATGTACCTGCCGATCTTCAAGCTCGGTCAGGTCGTCTGACGCCGGGGGATGGACACACCGATCAGCGACGCGCTGCTGTCTCCCTGGGCCCTGGCATTGCTGGGCCTGTGCATCGGCAGCTTTCTGAATGTGGTGATCCATCGCCTGCCCCTGATGCTGGAGCGCAGCTGGCGGCAAGACAGCGCCGAGCTGCTGGGCGTCAAGGTCGATGTGCCCGCAGAGATCACGCTGTCCACCCCCGCTTCACGCTGCCCCTCCTGCGGCCACCGCATCGCTTGGCACGAGAACATTCCTGTGTTGAGCTACCTGCGGCTGGGCGGCAAGTGCTCAGCTTGCAAAACCCCCATTTCGCCGCGCTACCCGGCGTTCGAGATCCTCACAGCGCTGCTCTTCGCAGGCCTGGCTTGGCGCTTCGGTGCACACCTGTCCACGCTGGCTTGGTGCGGGTTTGCCGCCGCTTTGGTGGCGCTGGCCGGCATCGATTGGGACACCACGCTGCTGCCCGACAGCCTGACGCTGCCACTGCTGTGGGCCGGGTTGATCGCATCGGCCGTCGGCCAGACGGTGCCGCTGTCAGCCGCCGTCTGGGGCGCGGTGGCTGGCTACCTGTCGCTGTGGTCGGTGTACTGGCTGTTCAAGCTTGCCACGGGCAAAGAGGGCATGGGCCATGGCGACTTCAAGTTGCTGGCTGCGCTGGGTGCGTGGCTGGGCGTGTCGATGGTGCTGCCGGTGGTGCTCGGCGCCTCGGTCATCGGGGCGATCGTGGGCATCGGCATGAAGCTCGCCAGCACGCTGCGCGAGGGCCGCTACGTGCCTTTTGGGCCGTTCCTCGCAGGCTCCGGTCTGGCGGTGTTGTTCATCGGTGCGCCCACCATCCTCGACTGGCTCGGCTGGGCCTGATGTCCGCAGCCTGGCGATGATGCACGCCCGATGGTTCGCTCTGCACCGCGACCGCCTGATCCGCTGCGCATCGGTCTGACCGGCGGCATCGGCAGCGGCAAGAGCACTGTGGCGGCCCTGCTGGCAACGCACGGCGCTGGCGTGGTCGACACCGACGCCATCTCGCGGCGATTGACCGCATCGGGAGGGCAAGCCATCGCCGCACTGCGTGAGGCCTTTGGTGACACTGTCATCGACTCCGTGGGGGCGCTCAACCGCAGCCACATGCGCCAGCTGGCATTCGACGACCCCACTGTCAGGCACCGACTGGAAAGCATTCTGCACCCGCTCATTTCAGCCAATACCGACCGCGAAGCTGCTTTGCTAGCGAGATCGGCTGTCATCGTGTTCGATGTGCCCCTGCTGGTCGAGTCACCCTCCTGGCGGCAGCGGGTGCATCGCGTGCTGGTGGTTGATTGCAGCGTCGCCACGCAGACCCTGCGGGTGATGCAGCGCTCGGGGTGGTCTGAGGCGTCGGTTCGGGCGGTGATTGCAACCCAGGCCGCTCGGGAGCAACGGCGCGCGGCCGCAGACGATCTGATCGTCAACGACGGCATCTCGATGGCCGAACTGGCCCGGCGCGTTGCCGCGCTGTGGGCAAGCTGGCAAGCACTTTGAGCCCAGCCGCTGTGAAACAATCGAAGTTCACTGCGCTCGTGCGCACCCGTGGTCGCTTTACCCGCCGCTGAAGGAAGGCCTCTTGGTCCTTTACGAGTACCCGTTCAACGAGAGCATTCGCACCATGCTTCGGCTGGAGCACCTGTTCGATCGGCTGGGGCAACTGGCAACGCGTGACACCCCGGTCGATCACCACTACGCGATTGCCACGCTGTTCGAGATCATGGAGGTTGGCTCGCGCGCCGACCTGAAATCCGACCTGCTGAAAGACCTGGAGCGGCAGAAAGCCCAGCTGAACAGCTACCGCGGCAACCCGTCGATCTCTGAACAGGCGCTCGATGAGGTGATCGCGAAGATCGAACATGCCTACACCGGCTTGAACGAGCTGCCCGGCAAGGCCGGTCATGCACTGACCGCCAACGAGTGGCTGATGAGCATCCGCAGCCGCATCAGCATTCCGGGCGGTACCTGCGAGTTCGATCTGCCCGCTTACTACGCGTGGCAGCAACATGAACCGACCCGTCGGCGTGCCGATCTCGCACGCTGGATCGCGCTGTTGCTGCCACTGGCCGAAGCGCTGACCGTGTTGCTGGGTTTGCTGCGCGACTCCGGCTCGCCCCAGCGGGTGACCGCTGTCGGCGGCCAGTTCCAACAAAGCCTGCCCGCCGGTCGCTCTTACCACCTGATGCGGGTGCGCCTGGATGCCACCGGTGGTCTGGTGCCCGAAATCACCGGCCACCGCCTGATGGTGTCGGTGCGGCTGATGCGGCAGGACGCCGAAGGACGCCTGCGCCCGCATGCCAGCGATGGCAGCTTCGAGCTGACCTTGTGCTCGTGAAAACCGCCCACGAGCCTGACCGCGTCGTTCGCTGCCCTGGGTGCGGTGGACCCAGCCACTACGCGACCTCGAATCCGCATCGTCCTTTTTGCAGCGCGCGCTGCAAGAACGCCGATTTCGGTGCCTGGGCGAGCGAAGGCTATCGAGTCGCCTCGGGCACCGCGCAAGACGACACCGACGAAAGCGCTGCCTCACCGCCGCACTGATCGGGAACGGTGCAGGCGCGATGCCTGCCGACGTCGCCAGCCCAGAACGATTGGGCACCGCGCCTTGAATTGCCACGTATCGTCCCTATAATCATTCTGTTAGCACTCGCAAATATCGAGTGCTAACAATGACCCTGGTTGCCGGATCCGTCAGACGCGCCTGCAGCGTTGGTCGTCGGTGTTCCGCACATCCATCAAATTCAGTTCTTACCTCTCAAGGAGATGCTATGAAACTTCGTCCTCTGAACGATCGCGTGATCGTCAAGCGCCTGGATCAGGAAACCAAGACGGCCTCTGGCATCGTCATTCCTGACGCTGCTGCAGAAAAGCCCGATCAGGGCGAAGTGCTTGCGGTCGGCCCCGGTAAGCGCAACGAAAAGGGTGACTTCATCGCCCTGAACATCAAGGTCGGTGACCGCGTGCTGTTTGGCAAGTACAGCGGCCAGACCGCCAAGGTCGATGGCGATGAACTGCTGGTCATGCGCGAAGAAGACCTGTTTGCAGTGGTTGAGAAGTAATCACTTCCTCCCCAAAGCACCCCTCAATATTCAGGAGAAACACACATGGCAGCAAAAGACGTAATTTTCGGCGGTGAAGCCCGCGCACGCATGGTCGAAGGCGTGAACATCCTGGCCAACGCGGTCAAGGTCACGCTCGGTCCGAAGGGCCGCAATGTGGTGCTGGAGCGCAGCTTCGGCGCCCCCACCGTGACCAAGGACGGTGTCTCGGTCGCCAAGGAAATTGAGCTCAAGGACAAGCTCCAGAACATGGGCGCACAAATGGTCAAGGAAGTTGCTTCCAAGACCAGCGACATCGCCGGTGACGGCACCACCACCGCCACCGTGCTGGCACAGGCCATCGTCCATGAAGGCATGAAGTACGTGGCCGCCGGCATGAACCCGATGGACCTCAAGCGCGGTATCGACAAGGCGGTGACCGCTCTGGTCGAGCAGTTGAAGGCGCAATCGAAGCCCACCACGACCAGCAAGGAAATCGCCCAGGTCGGCACCATCTCGGCCAACAGTGACCACGAAGTCGGCAAGATCATTGCCGAAGCGATGGACAAGGTCGGCAAGGAAGGCGTCATCACCGTCGAAGACGGCAAGAGCCTGAACAGCGAGCTCGATGTCGTCGAAGGCATGCAGTTCGACCGCGGCTACCTGTCTCCGTACTTCATCAACAACCCCGAAAAGCAGTCGGCGATTCTGGAGAATCCGTTCGTGCTGTTGTTCGACAAGAAGATCAGCAACATCCGCGACCTGCTGCCCACACTCGAAGCTGTGGCCAAGGCGGGCCGCCCGCTGCTGATCATTTCTGAAGACGTCGAAGGCGAGGCGCTGGCCACGCTGGTGGTCAATACCATCCGCGGCATCCTGAAGGTCGTGGCCGTCAAGGCGCCGGGCTTCGGTGACCGTCGCAAGGCCATGCTCGAAGACATCGCCATCCTGACCGGCGGCAAGGTCATCGCCGAGGAAGTCGGCCTGACGCTGGAGAAGGTCACGCTGGCCGACCTGGGCCAGGCCAAGCGCGTCGAAGTGAGCAAAGAAAACACCACGATCATTGACGGCTCGGGTGCGGCCGCCGACATCGAAGCCCGCGTCAAGCAAGTGCGCGTGCAGATCGAAGAAGCCACCAGCGACTACGACAAGGAGAAGCTGCAAGAGCGCGTGGCCAAGCTGGCCGGCGGCGTGGCAGTGATCAAGGTCGGCGCGGCCACCGAAGTCGAGATGAAGGAAAAGAAGGCCCGCGTCGAAGACGCCCTGCACGCCACGCGTGCCGCGGTGGAAGAAGGCATCGTGGCCGGTGGTGGCGTGGCGCTGCTGCGCGCCAAGCAGATGGCCGGTGCCATCAAGGGCGACAACGCCGACCAGGACGCCGGCATCAAGCTGGTGTTGAAGGCCATCGAATCGCCACTGCGCGAGATCGTCTACAACGCCGGTGGCGAAGCCAGCGTGGTGGTCAATGCGGTGTTGGCCGGCAAGGGCAACTACGGCTTCAATGCCGCCAACGACACCTACGGCGACATGATCGAAATGGGCATCCTGGACCCGACCAAGGTGACCCGCACCGCACTGCAGAACGCAGCTTCGGTCGCTTCGCTGATGTTGACCACCGAAGCCATGGTCGCTGAAGCGCCCAAGGAAGAGGCTGGTGCCGGTGGTGGACACGGCGGCGGCATGGGTGGCATGGGCGGTATGGGTGGCATGGGCGGTATGGACATGTAAAGGCGCCAGGCTTCGGCTCGCAGCGGTTCGAAGCCTGCGTTTGTTCCTGGAAAGGGCTGCCTCGGCAGCCCTTTTTCATGCCCTTGCGCTGTGTCGCCATTCGCACCGCGGCACCCACCGGGGGCCATCCCGCACAATTTCGGTATGCCTTCGATGTTGCTGGTTGTTCGTGGTTTCCGATGGGCCTGTTGGCTCTGCGTCGGGTTCACTGTGTCGGCCGCGGCGTTGGGCACCGAGGTCGCACCGGTCTCGGTGGTCGCAGCGCCAGTGGTGTCGCCCACCCCGCAGGCGCTGAATCGCCCGCGCATCGGGCTGGTGTTGTCAGGGGGTGGCGCGCGCGGACTGGCGCATGTGGGCGTGCTGAAGATGCTGGAGCGCGAGCGCATTCCGATCGATGTGATCGCGGGCACCTCGATGGGCGCAATCATTGGCGGGCTTTACGCCAGCGGCATGAGCGCCGAGCAACTGGAGAAAGAGTTGCTCGCTGTAAAATGGGACGAGGTATTTGCCAGCCGGGTTGACCGCCCGCTGCTCTCCCAGCGCCGCAAGGAACAAGACTTCGAGTTGTCGCCGGTGCTGGAGTTCGGCATGCGTGACGGCGAACTGCGTGCACCGCTGGGTGCGCTGTCAGGCCGCGGGCTCGAATCGCTGCTGCGCCGCTACACCCTGCCGGTGCGTGGTGTGCGCGACTTTTCGCAGCTCGCCATTCCGTTTCGCGCAGTGGCTACCAACCTGGAGACCGGCCAGCCGGTCATTCTGGGCAGCGGCGACCTGGCACTGGCGATGCGCTCCAGCATGAGCGTGCCGGGGGTCTTCGCACCCACCGAGGCCGATGGCCGCATCCTCGGCGATGGTGGTCTGGTCGACAACCTGCCGGTCGGTGTGGCGCGTGCGATGGGTGCCGACATCGTCATTGCCGTCAACATCGGCACGCCGCTGGCCAGTCGAGATGCGCTGAGCTCGGTCACCGGGCTGACCGCGCAGATGCTCAGCATCCTGACCGAGCAGAACGTGGAGCGCAGCCTGGCCCTGCTCAAGCCGGGCGATGTGCTGATCACCCCGGCGCTGGGCGTGCTGTCGGCAGGTGACTTCGGCCTGGTGCGCGAGTTGATCGATTCAGGGCAAGCCGGTGTGCGTCCTCAGCTCAGCCGACTGGCCGCACTGGCCTTGCCTGCGCCCGCCTATGCGCAGTGGCAGCATGCGCATCGCCGGCCCGAGGCCAAACCGGCGCAACTCGCGTTCATCGAGTTCAAGGGCAGCGAACTCACCAACCCGAAACGCCAGGCCGACCAACTGGAATCGAGTGTCGGTGCCGCCTTCGACGAGAAAAAAGCCGAGCGCGACGCGCAGCGGCTGGCCGCCAGCGGCGACTACACGCGGGCCGATTTTCGCCTCGTCAACACGCCCGATGGCGATGGCCTGGTGTTCGACCTGGAAGACAAGCCCTGGGGACCGAACTACTTTCGTGTGGGCATCGATTTATTCACCGACTTTCGCGGCGACAGCGCGTTCAACCTGAAGGTCAACCACAGTCGCCGCTGGTTGACGGCCAGCGGCACCGAATGGCGCAACTTCCTGCAAATCGGCGAGGTGCCCAAGTTGGCCACCGAGCTGGTGCATCCGCTGAACTTGGCAAGTGGACTGGCGCGCGACTTGTTCGTCTCCGCCTACGCGTCGGTCGAGCGCCGCCAGCGCACTGTTTATGCCGAAGACAGCGACGACGAGCGGGGCCGCTTCACCCGCACGTCGGCACGCATCGGGCTCGACCTCGGGCAGCCCTGGGGCGAGCTGGGTGAGCTGCGATTGGGGGTGAACCACCTCGTCTATCGCAACCACCCCGAGCTGATTTCGGCCGACTTCACTGGCCCCGAGGGCAACCAGACGGTGCACGAGACCGGCCTGCGGCTGGGCGTGATCGTCGATCAGCTCGACTTCGTCAACTTCCCCTTGCGCGGCTACCGCGTCGAGGCGCAAACCGTCTTCGGACGGCGCCAGGTGTCCAGCCGATCCGGGGGCGAGGCGTTCACGCGCGTCGAGTTCGAAAGCACAGGTGCTGCGACCTGGGACCGCAACACCCTCAGCGCCAGCCTGATCGCGCGCAGCGCGGGCGGCAGCGACTTGTCGGGCCTGGGCCGCGAAAGCTACAACCTCGGCGGCTTCCACCGGCTGTCGGGCTACCGCTACAACCAACTGGCCGGCAGTCACGTGCTGTTCGGTCGGCTCGCGGCGTACCGGCGCCTGGAGTCGGTGCCACTGCTCACGCGTGGGCTGTTTGTTGGCGGCACGCTGGAAGCGGGCAATGCCTGGACGCGGTCTGCCGATGTCGCGCTCGGTGACCTGCGCACCGGCAGCAGCCTGTTCGTTGGTGCCGACACGACCGTGGGGCCGCTCTATCTCGGCGTGACCTACGCGCGGCGCGGCGAGTCAGGGCTGTACCTGTTCCTCGGCCGGCCCTGAGGCAGCCGTCGCAACGGTGGTGCTGCGGTGAACCCAGCCGTGCAGCAAGGTCGCCGCGTCGCCGACACCGCTTTTCTTCAGTGCTGAAAACAGGGCCACGCTGACATCGGCTTCGTCGGTGGCCAACTCCGCAAGCGCCTGCTGGGCCGTGGCCAGCGCGGCATGTGCTTCGCTGCGGTTGAGTTTGTCGGACTTGGTGAGCAGCACCAGCAACTTGACCGAGCCGTTGCCTGCGCGCGGCGCGATGAAGCCGAGCAACTGACGGTCCAGGTCGGTGAGCCCGAGGCGCGAATCGACCATCAGCACCACGCCGGTCAAGCTGCGCCGCACTTCCAGGTAGTCGGCCATCACCTGCTGCCAACGCAGCTTGGCACCGCGTGCCACGGCGGCGTAGCCGTAGCCGGGCAGGTCGGCGAACAAGGCGTCGGCCTCGGTCTTCGGTCCCAGCTCGAACAGGTTGATGTGCTGGGTGCGGCCCGGTGTCTTGGAGGCATACGCCAGCTGGCGCTGTTGCGCCAGGGTGTTGATGGCGGTGGACTTGCCCGCATTGGAGCGGCCCACAAAGGCGATCTCTGG
>JAKFUQ010000246.1 GCA_021732645.1 Rhizobacter sp.
GAACCCGGCGAATTCTTTGGGCTGCTCGGACCCAACGGCGCCGGCAGACCACACTGATCAGCATCCTCGCCGGCCTGTCGCGCGCCAGCGCGGGCCAGGTGCTGGTGCATGGACACGATGTCGTCACCGACTACGCCGCCGCCCGCCGCAGTCTTGGCATCGTTCCGCAGGAGCTGGTGTTCGACCCGTTCTTCACGGTGCGCGAAACTTTGCAGATCCAGAGCGGGTATTTCGGTGTGCGCACCGATGTCCGCGCCAACGACGCCTGGATCGACGAGCTGCTGGAGAACCTGGGCTTGACCGACAAGGCCAACGCCAACACCCGCCAGCTGTCGGGCGGCATGAAGCGCCGGGTGCTGGTGGCGCAGGCGCTGGTGCATCGCCCGCCCGTGATCGTGCTCGACGAGCCCACCGCCGGCGTCGATGTCGAGCTGCGGCAAACGCTGTGGCAGTTTGTTGCGCGGCTGAACAAGGAAGGTCACACCGTGCTGCTGACCACCCATTACCTGGAAGAAGCTGAAGCGCTGTGCGGTCGTCTGGCCATGTTGAAGCAGGGCCGTGTCGTCGCGCTCGACCGCACCTCGGCGCTGCTGGCCGGGCGCGCCAGCACGATGCTGCGCTTCAAGCTAGACACGCCGTTGCCGCCCGCGTTGCAGACCAACGCGCGGGTGACGGGTCGCATCGTGCAGATCAAAACCCGCAACGCGGCCGAGGTCGAAGCGGTGCTCGCCACCTTGCGCGCGGCCGGTGGCCAGCCGGAAGACCTGGAGATAGGCCGCGCTGATCTGGAAGACGTGTTCCTCGAAATCATGCACGGCGAGCCGGTGCAGGTGCCGGTGCAAGCACCGTTGCAGCCACCGATGCAGGTGTCGGCATGACGCCGCTGGCCGCGCCGCCCGTGATGCACCTGCTCTCCGGTGCACGCACGCTCTTCTACAAGGAGGTGCTGCGCTTCTGGAAGGTCAGCTTCCAGACGGTGGCGGCCCCCGTGCTGACCGCGGTGCTGTACCTGCTGATCTTCGGCCATGCGCTGGGCGAGCATGTGCAGCCCTTCGACGGCGTCGGCTACACCAGCTTCCTGGTGCCCGGCCTGGTGATGATGAGCGTGCTGCAGAACGCCTTTGCCAACAGCAGCTCGTCGCTGATCCAGAGCAAGATCAGCGGCAACCTGGTGTTCCTGCTGGTCACGCCGCTGTCGCACTGGGCGTGGTTCGTCGCTTACGTCGGCGCCTCGGTGGTGCGCGGCGTTGCCGTCGGCACGGGGGTGCTGGCGGTGACGGTGTGGTTCGCGCCGCTGCACCTGGCACAGCCGGTGTGGATCCTCGTGTTCACGCTGCTGGGCGCGGTGCTGATGGGCGCGCTGGGCTTGATAGCCGGCCTCTGGGCGGAGAAATTCGACCAGATCGCGACCTTCCAGAACTTCGTCATCATGCCGATGACTTTCCTCTCCGGGGTGTTCTATTCGGTCAAGAGCCTGCCGCCGCTGTGGCTCGTGGCCAGCCACCTGAACCCGTTCTTCTACATCGTTGACGGCTTTCGGTTCGGCTTCTTCGGTGTCAGCGATGTGTCGCCGTGGGTCAGCCTGGGCGTGGTGGCGGCCGGCCTGGTGGGCGTGTGTGGCTTGTGTCTGCGCCTGCTGCGCATCGGCTACAAGGTCCGGTACTGAGTCGCCTGAGCGATAATCGAAACATGTTTGAACCCACGCCAAACGACGTGCAACGCTTCATCGCGCAAGGCCTGAGCTGCGAGCATCTGGAGGTGCAGGGCGACGGTCGGCACTTCTTCGCCACCATCGTCTGCGCTGCCTTCGAAGGCGCCAGCCGCGTCAAGCGACACCAGATGGTGTACCAGGCGCTGGGCGACAAGATGCGCGCCGAGATTCACGCCCTGTCGATGAAAACGCTGACGCCGGCCGAGTGGGCCGTCAGCGCAGAAAAAGCCCCACTGCAACATCACTGACTGCTCTGACCGCGAAAGCTGCCGCGGCATGCGCTGCGGCGGCTGAATCCGCCGTGGCGGGTTCGACGGCGGTGCAGGTTTCCTTCCGACGCACACGCGCACGCTCATGGACAAACTTCTCATACGCGGCGGACGGCCTCTCGAAGGCGAGGTCACGATCTCGGGCGCCAAGAACGCGGCGCTGCCCGAGCTGTGCGCTGCGCTGCTGACGGCCGAGCCGGTGACGCTGACCCATGTGCCGCGCCTGAACGACGTGGGCACCACGCTGAAGCTGCTGCGCAACATGGGCGCGGTCTGCGAGCGCAGTGAGACACAGCCCGACGCCGTCACATTGGACACGTCCACCGTGACCTTGCCGGAAGCGCCGTACGACCTGGTCAAGACAATGCGGGCCTCAATCCTGGTGCTGGGCCCGCTGCTGGCGCGCTTCGGCCAGGCGCGGGTGTCGCTGCCCGGCGGCTGCGCCATCGGCTCGCGCCCGGTCGACCAGCACATCAAGGGCCTGCAGGCCATGGGTGCGCAGATCACGGTGGAGCACGGCTACATCATCGCGAAGGCGCCGGACACTTCAGGCTCGCACGCGCCTCGCTTGCGCGGCGCCAAGATCACCACCGACATGGTCACCGTGACCGGCACTGAAAACCTGCTGATGGCCGCCACCCTGGCCGAGGGCGAGACGGTGCTGGAGAACGCGGCGCAGGAGCCCGAGGTGGTGGACCTGGCCGAGATGCTGATCGCGATGGGTGCGCGCATCGAGGGCCACGGCACCCGCCGCATTCGCATCGAGGGCGTCGATCGCCTGCACGGACTGGCAGGCGCGGCCAGTCATCGGATCGTTCCTGACCGCATCGAGGCGGGCACTTTCCTGTGCGCTGTCGCTGCCACTGGTGGCGATGTGACGCTGCGTCGCGCGCGTGCCGACCACCTCGATGCGGTGATCGAGAAGCTGCGTGAGGCCGGCATCACGATCGAATCGGGCGACGATTGGATCCGTGTGCGCAGCCAGCGGCGCCCGCAGGCGGTGAGCTTTCGCACCAGCGAGTACCCCGCCTTCCCGACCGACATGCAGGCGCAGTTCATGGCGCTGAACTGCATCGCCGAGGGCACCGCCAAGGTCACCGAGACCATCTTCGAGAACCGCTTCATGCACGTCAACGAAATGGTGCGGCTGGGCGCGCGCATCGAGGTCGACGGCCACCTGGCCGTGGTGCAGGGCGTGCCGAAATTGTCTGGCGCTGCGGTGATGGCGACCGACCTGCGCGCCTCGGCCAGCCTGGTGATCGCCGGGCTGGTGGCCGATGGCGAAACCTGCATAGACCGCATCTACCACCTCGACCGCGGCTACGACCAGATGGAAGCCAAGCTGCGCGGTATCGGCGCGGACATCGAGCGGGTCCAATGATCACCCTCGCCTTGTCCAAGGGACGCATTTTCGAAGAGACCTTGCCGTTGCTGAAGGCAGCCGGCATCGACGTCGCTGAAGACCCGGAGAAGTCGCGCAAGCTGATCATCGGCACCAACCGACCCGACGTGCGCGTCGTGCTGGTGCGTGCCAGCGATGTGCCGACCTACGTGCAATACGGCGGTGCCGATTTGGGTGTCACCGGCAAGGACACGCTGATCGAGCACGGCGGCTCAGGCCTGTACCAGCCGCTCGATCTGCGCATCGCCAAGTGCCGCATGAGCGTCGCCACCCGCGCCGATTTCGACTACGCCAACGCGGTGAAGCAGGGCTCGCGCATCCGCGTGGCGACCAAATACACGCTGACTGCGCGCCAGCATTTTTCCGACAAGGGCGTGCACGTCGACGTGATCAAGCTCTATGGCTCGATGGAGCTGGCGCCGCTGACCGGGCTGGCCGACGCGATCGTCGACCTCGTGTCCAGCGGCAACACCCTGAAGGCCAACCACCTGGTCGAGGTCGAGGAGATCATGCAGATCTCGGCGCGGCTGGTCGTCAACCAGGCTGCGCTGAAACTCAAGCGCGAACCGATCCGCGCGATCATTGATGCGTTCGCGTCGGCCATCCCAGACTGAGCAGCTCGTCCATGACTGTCCGCATCCGTCACCTGGCCACGTCTGCTGCCGACTTCGCGGCCGAGTTCGAGCGCGTGCTGCACTGGTCGGCCGAGACCGACAGTGCCATCGAGGAGCGCGTGGCCGCGATCCTGGCCGACGTCCAGCAGCGCGGCGATGCCGCGGTGCTGGAGTACACCGAACGCTTCGACGGCGTGAAGGCCGCTTCGGTCGCCTCACTGGAAATCGGCCACGCTGAATTGCACGCCGCGCTGGCCGCGATCACGCCCGCGCAACGCAGCGCGCTGGAATTTGCCGCCGACCGGGTGCGCGACTACCACCAGCGCCAGCTCGAAGCCTGCGGCCGCTCGTGGACCTACCGCGACGCCGACGGCACCTTGCTCGGCCAGAAGGTCACGCCGCTGGACCGCGTCGGCATCTATGTGCCGGGCGGCAAGGCGGCGTACCCGTCCAGCGTGCTGATGAACGCCTTGCCCGCCAAGGTGGCCGGGGTCGGCGAGATCGTCATGGTCGTGCCCACGCCGGCTCGCAGAGACGGCTCATCTGGAAGCTCGAAGGGCGAGAAGAACCTGCTGGTGCTGGCGGCTGCTGCCGTCGCTGGTGCCGACCGCGTGTTCACGATCGGCGGCGCGCAGGCCGTGGCGGCGCTCGCCTACGGCACGGCCACGGTGCCGGCCGTCGACAAGATCACCGGCCCGGGCAACGCCTATGTCGCCAGTGCCAAGCGGCGCGTGTTCGGCAAGGTGGGCATCGACATGATCGCGGGCCCGAGCGAAATCCTGGTGCTGGCCGACGGCAGCACGCCGGCCGACTGGGTCGCGATGGACCTGTTCAGCCAGGCCGAGCACGACGAGCTGGCGCAGAGCATCCTGCTGTGCCCCGACGCAGGCTACATCGAACGTGTGCAGAGCGAGATCGACCGGCTGATCGGCTCGATGCCGCGTCGCGATGTGATCCGCGCCTCGCTCGAAGGCCGGGGCGCGTTGATCCACACGCGCAGCATG
Organism: Rhizobacter sp.; assembly: GCA_021732645.1. GTDB lineage: Bacteria > Pseudomonadota > Gammaproteobacteria > Burkholderiales > Burkholderiaceae_C > PBB1. The sequence continues at coordinate 5,001 of JAKFUQ010000246.1, forward strand.
GATGAGGCCTGCGAGATCAGCAACCGCATCGCGCCCGAACACCTCGAAGTGAGTTCACGCGACCCGCACCGCTGGGAGCCGTTGCTCAAGCACGCCGGGGCGATCTTCCTCGGTGCCTACACCAGCGAAAGCCTGGGCGACTACTGCGCCGGGCCGAACCATGTGCTGCCGACCTCGGGCACCGCGCGCTTCTCGTCGCCGCTGGGCGTCTATGACTTTCAGAAGCGCAGCAGCCTGATCGAGGTGAGTGAGGCGGGCGCGCAGGCGCTGGGCGTCGTCGCGGCGGAACTGGCCTATGGCGAGGGCTTGCAAGCCCATGCGCAAGCCGCCGAAATGCGGCTGAAGCGCTGAGCGGCGCTGCAGTCGAACCACACGCTATGTCCCGCCTGACGACCGACGCCGTCATCCAGCGCCACATCCGCTCCGATGTGCGCGCGATGCATGCCTACGCGGTGCAAGCGAGTGAGGGCTTGGTCAAGCTCGACGCGATGGAGAACCCGTTTCGCCTGCCCGAGCCGTTGCGAGCCGCGCTGGGGGCTCGCCTGGCCGAGGTGGCGATCAACCGCTACCCCGGCAGCCGCAACGACGACCTGCGTCGCGCGCTGGCGCAGCACGCCGGGCTGCCCTCGGGCTTCGACCTGATTCTGGGCAACGGCTCCGACGAATTGATTTCGATGTTGAGTCTGGCCTGCGCGAACCCGGGCGCCAGCGTTGTCGCGCCGGTGCCGGGCTTCGTGATGTACGACGTGTCGGCGCGGCTGCAGGGCCTGCGCTCGATCAGCGTGCCGCTGACCGTCGACTTCGAGCTCGATGGGCAGGCCATGCTCACCGCGATGGCCGAGCACCAGCCGGCCATCGTCTACATCGCCTACCCGAACAACCCGACCGCCAACCTGTTCGATGACGCGATCATCGAACGCCTGATCGAGGCCGCGCCGGGGCTGGTCGTGATCGACGAGGCCTACCAGCCGTTCGCCGCGCGCAGCTACATCGACCGCGTGGCGCGCCACGGTCATGTGCTGATCATGCGCACGCTGAGCAAGTTCGGTCTGGCCGGCGTGCGGCTGGGCTACCTGATGGGCCCGAAGGCGCTGATCGCCGAGGTCGACAAGGTGCGCCCGCCGTACAACGTCAGCGTGCTGAACTGCGAGGCGGCGCTGTTCGCACTCGAACACGCCGACGAGTTCGACCGCCAGGCGGCGGTGCTACGCAGCGAGCGCGCGCGGCTGATGTCGGCCTTGCGCGAACTGCCCGGCGTGCACCCGTACCCAAGCGAGGCCAACATGATCCTGACGCGTGTGCCCGATGCGGGCGCTTTGTTTGCTGCGCTGAAGGGTCGGGGTGTGTTGGTCAAGAATGTCTCGAACCTGCACCCCTTGTTGGCCGACTGCCTGCGTCTGACGGTCGGCACGCCGGACGAAAATACCCTGTTGATGTCTGCCCTGACCTCTGCCTTGGAAGTGACCCCGCGATGAATTCAGACCTCACAACGCTGGCCGCGCCACACCGTGTCGCCGAAGTCACGCGCCACACCGCCGAGACGCAGATCCGCGTGGCGGTCGACCTCGACGGCAGCGGCGCCTCGAAGCTGGCCACCGGCATCGGCTTCTTCGACCACATGCTCGACCAGATTGCGCGCCACGGCCTGATCGACCTGGACATCGAGGCCAAGGGCGATTTGCACATCGATGGCCACCACACCGTGGAGGACATCGGCATCACGCTCGGGCAAGCGGTCGCCAAAGCGGTGGGCGACAAGCGCGGACTGCGCCGCTACGGCCACGCTTATGTGCCGCTGGACGAGGCGCTGTCACGGGTGGTGATCGATTTTTCAGGCCGGCCCGGGCTGCACATGCGCGTCGATTTCAAGAGCGGCATGATCGGTGCGCTCGACACGCAGCTGATCTGCGAGTTCTTTCAGGGCTTCGTCAACCACGCCAACGTCACCCTGCACGTGGACAACCTGCACGGCGACAACGCGCACCATCAGTGCGAGACCATCTTCAAGGCCTTTGCGCGGGCGTTGCGCATGGCGCTGGAGATTGATCCGCGCATGGGCAATGTGATTCCGTCGACCAAGGGCAGCCTCTGATGCCCAAAGTGGTCGCCGTGGTGGACTACGGCATGGGCAACCTGCGCTCGGTGTCGCAGGCAGTGATGCATGTCGCGCAGGGCAGCGGCTTCGAGGTGAAGGTGACGTCTGACCCCGACGTCGTCTACACCGCCGAGCGCGTCGTGCTGCCCGGTCAGGGCGCCATGCCCGATTGCATGCGCGACTTGCGAGAGTCGGGCCTGAAGGATGCGGTGCTGGACGCGGCGGCGCGCAAGCCGCTGCTGGGGGTGTGCGTCGGCATGCAGATGTTGCTGTCGCGCAGCGAAGAAGGCCCGCCCGGCGAGGGCACGCCCGGGCTGTCGCTGATCCCGGGCGAGGTGATCCGCTTCCAGCTCGACGGCCAGTTGCAGCCCGACGGCAGCCGCTACAAGGTGCCGCAGATGGGCTGGAACCAGGTGATGCAGGCACAGCCGCATGCGTTGTGGGCAGGCGTTCCCGACGGTGCCAGCTTCTATTTCGTGCACAGTTTCTATGCCCGACCGACCGATCCGCGCCACAGCCTGGGTGAAACCGACTACGGAGGGCGCTTTACCTGCGCGTTGGGGCGGGATAATATTTTCGCGACGCAGTTCCACCCGGAAAAAAGTGCGGCTCATGGCCTGACGCTTTACCGCAACTTTCTCCACTGGCAACCCTGACCGTCGCGATTGTTTGCTGCAGCCCGGTTTTTGCGGAATCTTTCCTGGGCCTGATTTCTTCAACTGTTTGTTCTGGTCATGTTGCTCATTCCTGCGATCGATCTCAAAGACGGCAAATGTGTGCGCCTCAAACAGGGCGACATGAACGACTCGACAACGTTCGGTGAAGACCCCGCGGCGATGGCGCGGCGCTGGGTCGATGCCGGTGCCAGACGCTTGCACCTGGTCGACCTGAACGGGGCGTTTGCCGGCAAGCCGGTCAACGAAGCCGCGGTCAAGGCCATCTTGAAAGAGGTCGGCGACGAGATTCCGGTGCAGCTGGGCGGCGGTATCCGCGACCTCGACACCATCGAGCGTTACCTCGACGACGGGCTGAGCTTCATCATCATCGGCACTGCCGCGGTCAAGAACCCTGGTTTCCTGCGCGACGCCTGCAGCGCGTTCGGCGGCCACATCATCGTCGGCCTCGACGCGAAGGAAGGCAAGGTTGCCACCGACGGCTGGAGCAAGCTCACCGGCCATGAGGTCATCGACCTGGCAAAGAAGTTCGAGGACTACGGCGTCGAAGGCGTGATCTACACCGACATCGGCCGCGACGGCATGCTCAGCGGCATCAACATCGAGGCCACGGTGAAGCTGGCGCAGGCGTTGACGATCCCGGTGATCGCCTCGGGCGGCCTGAGCAACATGGACGACATTGATCGCCTGTGCGCGGTCGAATTCGAGGGCATCGATGGTGTGATCTGCGGCCGGGCGATCTACACCGGTGACCTCGATTTCGCTGCGGCACAGACGCGCGCCGACACACTGGGCGGCGAGTAAGCGCAGCACGCCCCTGTTTTTTTCCCGGGCACCCTGCGATGGCAGTCGGTGACTGCACATGCTTTCCAAGCGCATCATTCCCTGCCTCGACGTGACCGGCGGTCGCGTCGTCAAAGGCGTCAATTTCGTCGAGCTGCGTGATGCCGGTGACCCGGTGGAAATCGCTGCGCGCTACAACGAGCAAGGTGCCGACGAGCTGACCTTCCTCGACATCACCGCCACCAGCGACGACCGCGATCTGATCCTGCACATCATCGAGGCGGTCGCCTCGCAGGTGTTCATCCCGTTGACCGTCGGCGGCGGCGTGCGCACCGTCGAAGACGTGCGGCGCCTGCTCAATGCCGGCGCCGACAAGGTCAGCTTCAACTCGGCGGCGGTGGCGAATCCGCAGATCATTCACGATGCGTCCCAACGCTACGGGGCGCAGTGCATCGTCGTGGCGATCGATGCGAAGCGCCGTGGCGGCGACGATCTCGCGGCACGCGGCCCTGGCTGGGATGTGTACACCCACGGCGGGCGCAAGAACACCGGCCTCGACGCGGTTGAATGGGCCGCGACGATGACCGAGCACGGCGCTGGCGAAATCCTGCTGACCAGCATGGACCGCGACGGCACCAAAAGCGGCTTCGATCTGGCACTGACGCGTGCTGTCAGTGACCGCGTTGCGGTACCGGTGATCGCCTCCGGCGGCGTCGGCACATTGGCGCATTTGTCCGAAGGCATCCGCATCGGCGGCGCCGATGCGGTGCTGGCCGCCAGCATCTTTCATTACGGCGAGTTCACCGTGGGCCAGGCCAAGGCGCTGATGGCGCGCGACGGTATTCCGGTGCGGCTGTGATGGCGACCCTCATCAGCAAATCGGTGCCCAAGCCCAAAGCCGCCGCCAAGGTCGCCGCAAAAGTGGGCCCGAAAGAGAAGCCCCGGTTTGGCAGCCGTGCGTTCACCGAGTTGCCGTCCGAAAGGCGCAAGAAGGTGGTGATCAAGCCGCCGCCGGTCGTGCCTGATGTGGCTGCTTTGCCGCGCGAGGTGCGCATCATCGGCGGCGCATGGAAGCGCAGCAAGCTGCCGGTCGGCTTGCTGCCCGGCCTGCGCCCCACGCCGGATCGTGTGCGCGAAACCTTGTTCAACTGGCTGGGCGCCGACCTGAGCGGCTGGCGCTGCCTGGACGCGTTCGCCGGCTCGGGCGCCCTCGGCTTCGAAGCCGCCTAGCGCGGCGCCGACCAGGTCGTGCTGCTGGAACGCGACCGTCGGCTGGCCGCGAGCCTG
>JAKFUQ010000170.1 GCA_021732645.1 Rhizobacter sp.
GGCCCAGGCCTCGCGCGAATCACTCGATGCAGCGCTGAAGCGCTTTTCCGACACGCTGGGGGCGCAGCTGCGCGACATGGCCGAGGCCAATGAGCGGCGACTCGGCGAGGTCAAGACCAGCGTCGAGCAGCGGCTCACCGTGCTGCAGCAAGGCAACGAGGCCAAGCTCGAACAGATGCGGGCGACCGTCGATGAGAAGCTGCACGCGACGCTGGAAGCGCGCCTGGGCGAAAGCTTCAAGCAGGTCGCCGACCGGCTCGACCAGGTGCACCGCGGACTGGGCGAAATGCAGGGGCTGGCGAAGGACGTGGGGTCGCTGAACCGGGTGTTGAACAACGTCAAATCGCGCGGCGTCTTCGGCGAGGTGCAGCTGGCCGGCCTGCTGGAGCAGGTGTTCACGCCGGACCAGTACGCGACCAACGTCGAGACCATCCCCGGCAGCGGCGCGCGGGTCGAATTCGCCATCAAGCTGCCGGGCCGCCGCGACGATGGCCTGCCGCTGTGGCTGCCGATCGATGCGAAGTTCCCACGCGAGGACTACGAGCGCTTGCTCGATGCGCAGGAGCGCGCCGACCGGCCCGAAGCCGAAGCGGCCGGCAAGGCGATCGAGATGCGCCTGCGGGCCGAGGCGAAGACCATCCGCGAGAAGTACGTCGCGGCGCCGCACACCACCGAGTTCGCGATCTTGTTCGTGCCGACCGAGGGGCTGTATGCCGAAGCGCTGCGCCGACCTGGTTTGATGGAAGCACTGCAACGCGAACACCGCGTCACGCTGGTGGGCCCGACCACCTTGCTGGCCACGCTGAACAGTCTGCAGATGGGGTTTCGCACGCTGGCGCTGGAGAAGCGCTCGACCGAAGTGTGGGAGGTGCTGGGCGCGGTGAAGACCGAGTTCGGCAAGTTCGGCGAGGTGCTCGAGAAAACCAAGAGAAAGCTGGCTGAGGCCAGTGACACGATAGACAAAGCGCAGACACGTACCAACGTGATGAACCGCGCGCTCAAGAAGGTCGAAGCGGTGTCTGAGCCGCGCACCCGCGCGCTGTTGCCCGGCGCAGATGTCGATGCGCAGGCTGATGGCGAAAGCGACATCGACATCGTGTCGGCGGCCTTGCCGACAGCCCGCGACTGATGGTGTTTTCGCGCCCGCTGCTGGCGCTGATCCTCGGCCAGATCTTCTTGCATTCCTGCATGACGGGCGTGCGTGTCGCAGCACCCTTGTTGATGCTGCGACAGGGCCACACCGAGTGGGCGGTGGGTTTGCTGCTGGGCCTGTTTGCCGCAGCGCCGGTGGCCACTTCGCTGCATTCCGGGCGCATGGCCGATCGTTTCGGTTACCACCGGCCGATGCGACTGGCCGTCGCACTGGCGGTCACCGGTGCGCTGCTCGCTGCCGCAGCCGTGTGGCTGACGCCGTCGGCACCTTTCACCGGCTGGGCGGCGCTCGATGGATTGCGGACCGAACCCCGCGGCGCTGCATTCGCGATCTTGTGCGTGGCGGCCATGCTGTGCGGCGTCGGCGCGAACATGGGACTGATCACGATCCAGCGCAGCGCCGGGCGTTTGGCCTCGGGTGGTACCGAGGTGACCCGGGTGTTCAGTTGGCTGGGTCTGGCGCCAGCGGTGTCGAACATGATCGGCCCGGTGGTGGCCGGTGTGCTCATCGACGTGGCTGGATTCGGCACGGCCTTTGTCGTGCTGGCGGCGCTGCCCCTGATCAGCCTGGCGTGGATGCAGCAGGTGCCGCTTGAGGTGCCGAGAGCGCCAACAGCGGGCGCAGCAGCGTCCAGCGCCTGGACGCTGCTGCGCCTGCCCGAGCTGCGCCGCTTGCTGCTGGTGAACTGGTTGTTGTCATCGAGCTGGGACCTGCACGCCTTCGTGGTGCCCGTGCTGGGCCATGAACGCGGCCTCAGCGCCTCGGCGATCGGGCTGATCTTGGGCAGCTTCGCCGCGGCGGTGACCTTGGTGAGGTTGGTCATTCCGTGGATCGCTGACCATTTGCGCGAGGCCCAGGTGCTGGTCGCGGCGATGCTGACCACGGCTGCGGTGTTCGCGGTCTACCCATTTGCCAGTTCGGCGCTGGCGATGGCGACCTGCGGCGCCTTGTTGGGTGTGGCGCTGGGTTGCGTGCAGCCCATGATCATGACCGCCTTGCACCGGCTGACGCCCCCGCCACGTCACGGTGAAGCCTTGGCCCTGCGTTCCATGACGATCAATGGCGCCAGCACGCTGATGCCGCTGTCGTTCGGCCTGCTGGGTTCCGCGCTGGGTGTGGCGCCGCTGTTCTGGCTCATGGCCGTCGCCATGGCGGCTGGCAGTGTGGCCGCGCGACAGGTCGGCCGCCGGTCGGCGCCAGCCGACCTGGCGTCGGTCAGAACTTGAAGCCGCCGGGGTCGGGCGGTGGGTCGCGACGCACTTCCTTCGCGTCGTCGAGCAGCGATGGCAGCCGGGCAGAGGTGTCCGTTGGCGCGGCATCACGTTGTTCGGTCAGCGGCGTTGCCGCAGCGAACTGGTAGCTGGCGGGCAGCTTCGATTCCCTGGGGTAGCCGGCCGCGTCGAGGTACGACGTCCAGCCCGAAGACGACCAGCCGCGCACCACCTGCGCCCCGATGCTGATCACCGGCACATCGCTGCTGCCCGTCAAGCGCAACAGCATCGCGCTGTCGTCACCGTTGATCACGCTCTTCTCCGCATACGGAATGCCGCGCTGCTGCAGGAACACACGCCCCGCATCGCACGGGGCGCAGTTGGTCGAGCTGTACAGCGTGACCGGGTAGCGCTGGGCGGCTTCGCGCACATCGATGGGCAATGCGGCGGAAGCCCCTGCACCGGGCCTGGTGGTCTTCAACGCCGATGTCTTGTCGCCGATGGCCAATGGCGGTCGGTCGGTGTAGGTCACCCGACCCGCGCCGTCGACGACCTTGTACTGGGCGAGGCTCGGCAGCACGGTGGTGGCAAGGCACGCCGCGCAGGCCAGGGCGGCCGCACGGCCGGTGCGATGGCGCGACGGCGTTGGGGTGGGCGCAGGCAATGTCATGACCATGTCTCCTTGGAACGTAGCACGGGCCGAGTCGCGGTGGTGTTCACGCCATGCCCTGGTGGCGCAGCAGGGCGTCGATGTTCGGCTCGCGGCCGCGAAAAGCCTTGAAACTATCCATCGCGGGACGGCTGCCACCCGCTTCGAGCACCGCCTGCCGGTAGCGGCGGCCGGTGGCCACGTTCAGCACGCCGCCGTCGCGTGCCGACTCTTCGAACGCCGACCAGGCATCGGCCGACAGCACTTCGGCCCATTTGTAGCTGTAGTAGCCGGCCGAATAGCCGCCCGCGAAGATGTGCGAGAAGCTGTGCTGGAAGCGGTTCAGCGCCGGGGGCTTGAACACCGACACCTCGTCGCGCACCTCGTCGATCACACGAGCAATGTGGTCTTCGCTGCCGGGTTCCGCGTGCAGCCGCATATCGAACAAGGCGAACTCCACCTGGCGCAGCGTTTGCAAGCCACTCTGGAAATTCTTGGCGGCCAGCATGCGCTCGAACAGCTCGCGTGGCAGCGGCGCCGCGGTGTCCAGGTGAGCGGTGAGCCGCTTCACCACGTCCCATTCCCAGCAGAAGTTTTCCATGAACTGGCTGGGCAATTCAACCGCATCCCACTCGACGCCTGAGATGCCGGCCACGCCGATGTCGTCCACCTGGGTGAGCATGTGGTGCAGGCCATGACCGAATTCATGGAACAGCGTGGTCACGTCATCGTGACTGAGCAGTGCCGAGCGCCCCGGCGGCGGCGGCGTGAAGTTGCACACCAGCTGAGCCACCGGCGTTTGCAGCCGACCTTCGGGCCGCGCCCAGCGGCCACGCACGTCGTCCATCCAGGCGCCAGGCCGTTTGCCGGGGCGCGCGTAGGGGTCGAGGTAGAACTGGCCGACCAATTCTGCACCCCGCTCGATGCGGAAGAAGCGCACGCTCGGGTGCCATACCGGTGCGCTGTCTGGGCGGATGGTCACTTCGAACAAGGTCTCGATGATGCGGAACAGCCCTTCGAGCACCTTCGGTTCGGTGAAATACTGCTTCACCTCGTGGTCGCTGAACGCGTAGCGCGCTTCTTTCAGTTTCTCGCTGGCATAGGGCAAGTCCCAGGCCTGCAGGTCGGCGATGCCCAATTCGCTGCGCGCGAATTCGCGCAGCTCGGCCAGGTCTCTCAGCGCGTGCGGCCGGGCGCGGCGGGCGAGGTCGCGCAAAAAGTCTGTCACTTGCCTGGGCGAAGTGGCCATCTTCGGTACCAATGAAACGTCGGCGTAGCTAGGATAGCCCACCAATCGGGCCTCTTCCTGGCGCAAGCGCAGCAACTCGCGCATGACCTGGCTGTTGTCGAGTTCGGCCGACCCCAGATCGCTGGCGCGCGTGGCGTTGGCGACGTAGAGCCGTTCGCGCAAGGCGCGGTTGTGCGCGTACTGCATCACCGGGAAGTAGCTGGGGAAATGCAGGGTCACCTTGTGCCCGGATTGGCCCTCGGCGCTGGCGGCCGCGCGCGACGCTTCCCGCGCATCGGCCGGCACGCCGACCAGTTCGTCGGCCGAGGCGTAGTAGGCATAGCCGTCGGTGGCGTCGAGCACGTGCTCAGAATAAGTCTGCGCCAGTTCGGCCTGTAACTCCTGCACGCGCTGAAAGCGCTGCTTGGCTTCGCCTTGCAGCTCGGCGCCAGAGAGCACGAAGTCGCGCATCGCGTTGCCCAAGGCCTGCTGGCGGGCCGCGCTCAGTGCGGGGCCTTTCCCGGCCGTTGCCGCCTGCGCGATGCCCTTGTATTTGGTGTACAGCCGCTCGTCGGCGGCATGGCGGCTGGATTGTTCGGTGACCTTGGGCAGCGCCTCGGTGTAGGCCGCACGCAGGGCCGGGGTGTCGGCAACGGCATTCAAGTGGCCGATGGCGCCCCAGACGAAGCGCAGGCGTTCACCCGCGGTGTCGAGCACCGCCGACACCGCGTCGTACTGCGCTGGCACGTCCGGGCCCACAGCAAGTTCGAGTGCCTCGTCGGCTGACTTCAACAGCACCTCGATCGCCGACGCGACATGCTCCGGTCGAATCTGATCGAAGGCAGGCAGGCCGTCAGTGCTGAGCAGCGGATTGGTCATGGGGTGCACGCTGGGCGGAGGTTGAACGATCGAATGGGTGACGGCGCATGAAGGGCTTGAGCATCGTGATGAGACGGCATCACATTCAAATGGTGTTTGTCGATGCCGCCGCAAGGGCGCAGATTAACCTTTGTGACCTTCATCGCCCAAAGCCCCTGACGGCGACGCGAGAAGAATCACACGCCGGACGGCAGCGACAACAGGAAAGGCCGCTGCAGGCGGCCTTTCGGAGGGACGGGGGTGGGGAGTTCAAGGCTCCCGCCGATCACGGCTTTCCTTGCGCGCCCAGCGCGATCTTCAACAGATCAGCCACCGTGTTGGCGTTGAGCTTTTCCACGATGTTGGCGCGGTGCGCCTCGACCGTCTTGATGCTGATGCCCAGATCATCGGCAATCTGCTTGTTCAGCCGACCCGCCACGATGCGCTCAAGCACCTGACTTTCACGGGTGGTCAGGCGTGACAGCAAGGCGTCGCGGCTGGCGGCCTCCTGGTGCTGTGAAAACGCGGCACGGGCCTCACCCAGCATGCGCTCGACGAGGCTCAGCAGCTCGCTTTCCTTGAAGGGCTTCTCGATGAAATCCATCGCGCCTTTTTTCATCGTCGTGACCGCCATCGGCACGTCGCCGTGGCCCGTGATGAACACGATGGGCAGCGGGCTCTTGCGTTCGAGCAAGCGGTCTTGCAACTCCAGGCCGCTCATGCCGTCCATGCGGATGTCGGCGATCAGGCAAGCCACCTCGCGAGGGTCGAAGCGCGACAGAAAAGACTCCGCCGAATCGAAGCACTTGACGCGGTAGTCCTTGCCTTCGAGCAACCACTGCAGTGAGTCGCGAACCGCCTCGTCGTCGTCAACGACGTACACCGTGCCCTTTTTGGGAATCAAGCTCATGAGATCACAGCAGTGTTGGGTGAGGGTTGGGCTTCGATTCGGCCGCTTTCCACGGGCAGCGTGAACACGAAGGAGCATCCAGCCACGAGGCTTCCATTGTAGAGGTTCTCCGCTCGCATTCGACCCCGGTGCGACTCGATGATCGAGCGGCAGAGGCTCAGGCCGATGCCCAATCCTTCCGGTTTGGTCGAAAAGAAGGCTTCATACAGCCGCGACAGCACGTCGGGCTTGATCCCCGGGCCCATGTCGCTCACCCTGAACTCGATGACATCGCCCTCCTCGGCCGTGTGCCTGGGCACCACCCGCAGCTCGATGTTGCGGCGCGCCAGTGGGAGCTTGGCCAGATCGATCGCCTCGGCCGCGTTTCGCAGCAGATTGAGCACCACCTGTTCGATCAGGATGGGATCGACCATCAGGGGTGGCAGCCGCTGCGCCACGTAGGTGTGGATGGACACGCGGCGGCGGCGCAGCTCGATGCTGGCCAGTTCCACCGCATCGTCGACGATGGTTTGAGCGCTCGCCTCCTGGCGTTGCGGCTCGCTGCGTTTCACGAACGCACGGATGCGGTGGATGATCTGACCGGCTCGTTGTGCCTGCCTCGAGGTCTTGTCCAGTGCGGCGATCAGATCGTCCCGCTCGATGGTGCCGTTTTTCACCCGTGACACCATGCCGTTGCAGTAGTTGGCAATGGCTGTGAGCGGCTGATTCAATTCATGCGCCACCGAAGACGCCATCTCGCCCATCGTCACCAGGCGGCTTGTCACCTGCGCCTTCTCGGACTGACTGGCGGCCTGGCTTTCGGCGTGGCGCCGTGCCGTCACATCGGTGGCGATCAACATCTGCACCAGCCGACCATCGGTCCATTGCAGGTAGCGCACCCGCACATCGAACCATTTTTTCAGCGGCTCGATCAGCACCTCGCGCGGGTCGGCGTTGATTTCGGTCAGCGCCTGCGTGGCCAGCCCGCCCATGTTCTCGATCGAGTCGTCGGAGTCTGCGTCCGGGTTCTCGTCGACATCGTCGCCTGCCAGCAGCGCGTGGCCCAACGCATCGCCGCCAAACCAAAGGCGATAGGAGCGGTTGGCAAACAGCAGTTCACCTTGCTGTACCGAGAGCACCGACACCGCCGCGTCCAGCCCCTCCAGCACCGTGGTGAAGCGCTCGTGCGAGGCGGCCAGCTGGTCTCGTACCCGCTTGGTGTCGGTGATGTTGGTCATCGAGGTCATCCAGCCGGTCTGCTGCCCTTTGGGGTCGACCAGCGGCGACACATACATCCGCGCGTCAAACAACTGACCGCTCTTGTGCATGGCCTTGATTTCCAGACCGCCCGCCGGGCTGCGCCCATCCAACTCCTGTTGCAGCAGGCGGTGGGCTTCCTCCAGACGGTCTGGTGGCCAGTAGGGAAACGGCGGCTTGCGTCCCAGCAGTTCGTGTTCGCTGAACCCGGTCATTTCGCAAAAAGCGGGGTTCACGTAGGTGATGCGGCCCTCCAGGTCCATCGCGCGCATGCCGGTCAGCATCGAGTTCTCCATCGCGCGGCGAAAGTTGGCTTCGAGCACGAGCGCTGCCTGCATCTGGGAGCGTCTGCGCATGTGGCGCCATGTGATCAACAGCGTGCCGACCGTCAGGACACTCAGCGCGACCACCAGCCAGAACAGCGTGTTGCCGACCAGGCCGCCTGCGGTGCGGTAGCCCTGGCCGCGCAGCATCAGGGCGTTGCCTGAAGGCAGTGCCGGGACGTCGTGCGACAGGGTGGCCGCGTGCAGGTCCTGGCCCGGCATCAGCATCACGGTGCTGGCAAGCAGGCGTCCACTCGGATCGAGCAGACTGACGGCGTGCCGCCTGCTGACATCGTCAGGCACCAGCATGCGGATCAGGCTGTCGACCGGGTACTCCGCCACCAGCATGCCAAGAAAGACGTTGCGCACCATCAGTGGCACGTGCACCTGAACCACCTGGGTGTTCGCGTTGTTGGCGAACGCCTCGGAGTACACCGTGTCACGCGCCTTGCGCGCGTTGCGGAAGGCGTACTCCGCGGCGCTGTCGGTGCCCTCGCGGGGCAGCGCTTGGCCGAGTTGTTTCACGATCACCGCCGGGTCGTTGTCGATCCGGTAGCCATGGGCGGACTGCGTGGCGACCACGGTGCGCGCGGAATCGAGCCAATAGACGCGGCTGATCTCCGGGCGTTCACGGATCAGGTCGGCCGCATCGCGCAGGAACTCGTTGCGGTCCGGGCGGTGAACCACCAGTTCCTGTGCAATGCGGCCGAGTTGTTCCTCGTTGTCGATCAGCCGCAGCCGGATGTGCTGTTGCGCGACCTCGGTGTCGCGCCGAACGGCATCACCCGCGCGCTGGAACTCTTCGTTGCGCAGGTACCAGAACGCCGAAATGATCGCCGCCAGGAACAGCAGCACCGAAGCCAGCGGGGCCAGCGTCGCGTAGCGGTCTTGCAGCGTGGGCGATTGACGGCGCCACCAGCGACCCAACAGCCGTCGCTCATACGACGGCGAGCGACGCAGCCGTTTGCCGAAGTTCAGGAGGTGCTGCATGGCACCAATTATCGATCCCGCGCTCGCGTCCGCGAACGCACGGTTGGATCAGATTTCCGCCCCCGAGCCCGCACTGCACGCGATCCCGGCGCTGGGCCATGCCTGTTTCTGAATTGAGCAGGTGCGAGAATACTCGCCGAAAACAACAGCGAGTTCGTCTGGAGACCCCATGTCCGCAATGCCTGATCTGCCCGCTGGCCACGCCAGTGCCCCTGACGTCGACATCGACGCACAGGAAACCCGGGAGTGGCTCGACGCGTTGACCGCAGTCATCGAGGGAGAGGGACCGCAACGCGCGCATTTCCTGCTGGAGCAACTGCTGGAGCACGCACGGCAGAACAGCATCGATTTGCCGTTTTCCGCCACCACCGGCTATGTCAACTCGATTGAACCCGAACAGGAAGTACGCAACCCGGGCAATCTCGAACTCGAAGGCAGGCTGCGTGCCTACATGCGCTGGAACGCGATGGCGATGGTGGTCAAGGCCAACCGCCTGCACCCCGCTGATGGCGGCGACCTCGGCGGCCACATCAGCAGCTTCGCCTCGCTGGCGCACATGTTCGCCGCGGGCTTCAACCACTTCTGGCATGCCGAGAGCGAAGGCCACGGTGGCGATTGCCTGTACATCCAGGGCCACAGCGCGCCCGGCGTCTACGCCCGTGCTTTCCTGGAAGGGCGGCTCACCGAAGAGCAACTGCTGAACTTCCGTCAGGAGGGCGCTGGCAAGGGCTTGAGCAGCTACCCGCACCCGAAGCTGATGCCCGAGTTCTGGCAGTTCCCCACGGTCTCGATGGGCCTGGGCCCGCTGATGGCGATCTACCAGGCTCGTTTCCTGAAGTACCTGCATGCGCGTGGCATCGCGGACACCGCCAACCGCAAGGTCTGGGTGTTCTGCGGTGACGGTGAAATGGACGAACCCGAAAGCCTGGGTGCCATCGGCCTGGCGGCGCGCGAGAAGCTCGACAACCTCGTCTTCGTCGTCAACTGCAACTTGCAGCGCTTGGACGGCCCGGTGCGCGGCAACGGCAAGATCATTCAGGAGCTGGAAGGCGAATTCCGCGGCTCGGGCTGGAACGTCATCAAGCTGATCTGGGGCAGCAACTGGGACCCGCTGCTGGCGCGTGACAAGACCGGCGAGCTGCGCAAGATCATG
>JAKFUQ010000009.1 GCA_021732645.1 Rhizobacter sp.
GGCGGATGCCGGCGTTGAAGAGCGAGGTTTCCAGGAAGATCTGGCCGTCGGTGATCGAGATCACATTGGTCGGCACGAAGGCGGACACGTCACCAGCTTGCGTTTCGATGATCGGCAAGGCGGTCAGCGAACCGGTCTTGCCCTTGACGGCGCCCTTGGTGAAGGCTTCGACGTAGTCGGCATTCACGCGTGCAGCGCGTTCCAGCAGGCGGCTGTGGAGGTAGAACACGTCGCCGGGATACGCTTCGCGGCCTGGCGGGCGGCGCAACAGCAGCGACACCTGGCGATAAGCGACGGCCTGCTTGGACAAATCGTCGTACACGATCAGCGCGTCTTCACCGCGGTCGCGGAAGTACTCGCCCATCGTGCAGCCCGAGTAGGCCGACACATACTGCATCGCGGCCGATTCGGCGGCGGTGGCGGCCACCACGATGGTGTATTCCATCGCGCCGTTGGCTTCGAGGGAGCGCACCACGTTCTTCACCGACGAGGCCTTCTGGCCGATCGCGACGTAGATGCAGGTCATGTTCTGACCGCGCTGGTTGATGATCGCGTCGATCGCGACCGCGGTCTTGCCGGTCTGGCGGTCACCGATGATCAGTTCACGCTGGCCGCGGCCGACCGGCACCATCGAGTCGATCGACTTCAGGCCGGTCTGCATCGGCTGGTCGACCGACTTCCGCGCGATCACGCCCGGCGCGATCTTCTCGATCGGCATCGACAGTTGCGCGTTGATCGGGCCCTTGCCGTCGATCGGCTGACCCAGCGCGTTGACCACGCGGCCCTTGAGTTCCGGGCCGACCGGCACTTCCAGGATGCGGCCGGTGCACTTGACGGTGTCGCCTTCGGCGATGTGCTCGTACTCACCCAAGATCACCGCGCCGACCGAGTCACGCTCGAGGTTCAGCGCGAGGCCGAAGGTCGAGGTGCCGTCAGGCGACGCTGGAAACTCCAACATCTCGCCCTGCATCACGTCCGACAAGCCGTGCACGCGGCAGATGCCGTCCGCCACCGACACCACGGTGCCCTGGTTGCGGATGTCGGTCGAGGCGCCCAGGCCTTCGATGCGGCTCTTGATGAGTTCGGAAATTTCAGCGGGATTCAGTTGCATGCTCTCTCTCCTGTCTGTGCTCACGCGCCGTCGGCGTGCTGCTCGTCAGAATGAATGACGTGGATGTTTCGGATCGACAGTCACGGCCCTCAGGCCGTCAGCGCCACCCGCATTTGTTCAAGCCGTGCCTTCACCGAGGTGTCCATCACCTCGTCGCCGACGACAACACGTATGCCACCGATCAGCGCGGGTTCAAGTTGCACCGTGACGTTGAGCTTGCGGGCGAAGTGTTTTTCCAGCGTGGTGACGACGTCGCTCAGTTGCGCCGCTTCGATCGGGAAGGCGCTGTACACCGTCGCATCGGACACGCCGGCGCCGGCATTGGCCAGTGCGTGGAATTGCGATGCGATTTCAGGCAACACCGTCAGCCGGCCGTTGTCGATCACGGTGCTGAGGAAATTCTTCATGGGGGCAGACAGTGGTGTCTTCACCACCGAAGTGATGAGCGCCATCACCTGCTCTGCGCTGACCTTCGGGCTGGCCGCGAACTGGCGCAACTGGTCGTTGTCGGCAATCGCAGCCAAGGCGTCGATCTGTTGCGACACCGCTTTGACATCGCCCTGTGAAGCGACGTCGAACAAGGCTTCGGCATAGGGCCGGGCCAGCGTGGCAAGTTCAGCCATGGGTCAGTGCTCCGACGAATGCCCGCAGGCGATCAAAGCTCAACCTTCAGGCGGTTCAGCAACTCGGCGTGGACGCCGGCGTTGACTTCGCGCTTGAGGATTTGCTCTGCTCCCTTGACGGCCAGCACCGCGACCTGCTCACGCAGCACCTCGCGCGCCTTGATCGCTTCCTGCTCGGCTTCGGCCTTGGCAGCGGCCACGATCTTGGCACCTTCGTCGTTGGCGCGCGCCTTGGCTTCTTCGACCATCGACTGCGCCAGACGCTCGGCATCGGCCAGGCGTTGAGCGGCATCGGTGCGGGCAGCCGACAGCTGCTCTTCGACGCGCTTGTTCGCCGTGGTCAACTCGGCCTTGGCCTTGTCGGCAGCCGACAGGCCCTCAGCGATTTTCTGCGCACGCGCATCGAGCGCCGCGGTGATCGGTGGCCAGATGTACTTCATCGTGAATCCGACCAGGATCAGAAACACGATCATCTGAATGATGAATGTCGCGGTGATGCTCACGTTGAAGCCTCTATCAGGGTGGCAGAGTCGGCGGGTCCGAATGCTTCAAGCCCGCCGGCGGACGCGATTTACTTCGGCAGGTTCGCCAGTTGGGCCAGGAATGGGTTGGCCGTCGTGAACCACAACGCGATACCGGTGCCGATGATGAACGACGCGTCGATCAGGCCGACCAGCAGGAACATCTTGGTTTGCAACTCACCCATCAGCTCGGGCTGACGCGCGGCGGATTCGAGGTACTTGCTGCCCATGACGCCGATGCCGATACAAGCACCCATGGCGCCCAGACCGATGATGAGACCTGCGGCAACCGCGACGAGACCGATGAGTTCCATGATGTTTCCTGTAGTGAAAAGAGAACGGGTGAAAAGGGAGTAGCGAAGATCAGTGTGAGTCGTGCGCCTGGCCCACATAGACCAGCGTCAACATCATGAACACGAAGGCTTGCAACGTGATGATCAGGATGTGGAAGATGGCCCAGACGGTGCCTGCGAGGATGTGCAGAGCTGCCAGCGCAAACCCGGTGAGCGACAAGGTGAAGGCGCCACCCAGCAAGGCGATGAGCAGGAAGATCAGCTCACCGGCATACATGTTGCCGAACAACCGCATGCCGTGCGACACCGTCTTGGCGACGAATTCGACGATCTGCATGGCGAAGTTGAACGGGTAGAGCGCCCAGTGGTTGCCGAACGGTGCCGCGAACAATTCGTGCACCCAGCCTCCCAGGCCTTTGATCTTGACGTTGTAGCAAAGGCAAACGATGAGCACGCCCACCGACAAGCCCATGGTGATGGACAAGTCGGCCGTGGGCACGACCCGCAGGTAGGCGTGGCTCGGGTCGTGACCGGCCAGGCTGTACACGCCCTCCCAGATCAACGGCAGCAAGTCGACGGGCAACAAGTCCATCGCATTGAGAAGAAATATCCAGACGAACACGGTCATGGCGAGCGGCGCAACCAGCTTGCGGCTGTTGGCGTTGTGGACGATGCCCTTGGCCTGACTCTCCACCATTTCGAACAGGATCTCGACGGCCGCCTGGAATCGGCCCGGCACGCCCGCGGTGGCCTTGCGCGCAGCCATCCACAACAAGAAGCAGCCCAGCACGCCCAGCAGCGTGGAAAAGATGATCGAGTCGTAGTTGATGATCGAAAAATCGACCAGGCTGGCGGGCTTGCCATTGGCGGCATGCGTCAGGTGGTGAACGATGTATTCACCCGAGGTGGGCGCGTGACCTTCTGCTGCCATGTGACTGAATCCCGCCTGACCTTGCAATCAACGTTTGCGCCACAACAGCGCAGCCCAATACATCTGCATGCACAGCACCAACGTGGCCAACAGCACCGGCCAACTCAGGGGCTGAACAAGTTTCGGTGCCAGCAACAACATGACCACCGAAACGGCTATCTTGACCGTGCTCCACAACATCACACCGAACGCGCTGCTGCCAACCGACAGGGTTGACACCCTGCTCGTCATACCGCGCGCCATCAAGGCCCCCGGAAGCACAGCAATGAGCGCGCCGTACAACGCAGACCCGATGAAATCGGGTCGACCGAGGATCAACCACACCACCAACGCCGACAAGCAACCGACCGCCACTTGCGCCGCCACCACTCGCCAGGGCGAGAGCTGCGGGCTGCGGGCTCGCAAGGCCTGGGCCTCGGCGCGACTCAGCGGCACAACGGGCGGGTCTTCTGCCTCATCGTCGTACCCCGCGCCTGCCGCCCGATGCGTGAGTGAATCAGACGTCGGTCGGGTCACGGGATTTCTCGCACAGCCTCTGATTGTACGTGCAAACCCGCACCCTACTCAAGCCCGAATTCCGGGCTATGCATGCGCTGTGCATTTTCCCCAGGCACGGCGGCGCGAAGATGCTTTGCCTGGGCCGCTCAGGCAAAGAGGTTGGCAGGCAGGCCAGGCACCTCGACACGCATCGACAGCACGCAGCCCGCCAGGGGTTGCAAGGCGAGTTCTGCGGCGGGTCGGTTCTCACGCGCGGTGGTGATGTACAGCGTCTTCAGGTCAGCGCCGCCGAAGCAGGGCATCGTCGGGCAGCGCACTGGAAGATGCACTTCCCGCAGCAGTTGGCCGGACGGCGACAGGCACAGCAGCCGCTCGCCCTCGTACATCGCCACCCAATAGTTGCCCGCCACGTCGACCGCGGCGCCGTCGGGTCGGCCACCATAGTCGGCAGGTGTCGGCCCCGGGGGTTTCATCGGGAATTGCTTGAACACCCGCCGGCCACTGAGCGTGCCGCCGGGCGCATCGACATCAAAGGCAAAGATGACGTGCGCCTTGGTGTCACTCCAGTACAGGGCGCGGCCGTCGGGGCTCCAGGCCAAGCCGTTGGAGGTGGTGATGCCGTCGGCGCGCTTCGTCAAGCTGTCGCGGTGGAAGCAATACAGCGCCGCCCGGGCCGCGTCGCGCGGCTCGTAGATCGTGCCGACCCAGAAGCGCCCTTGCGGATCGCACTTGCCGTCGTTGAAGCGCTCGGTGCGCGGGTCGTAGGGCGGCGAGGCCAGGGGAGTCCGCTTGCCGGTGCGGGTGTCGAAGCGCCACAGCCCGTCGCGGGCGGCCAGCAACAGACCACCACCCAGCATCGGCGCCAGGCTCGCGACCTCGGTGTCGAAGGGCCAGTGCGACAGCTCGCCGGTCGCGGGGTCGTAGCGGTTGACGCGGCGACCCGGAATGTCGCAGTAGTACAGCACCTGCTCGCGCGGGTGCCACAGGGGCGATTCGCCGAGCGCGCTGGGCAGCGTCACCGCTGCTGTCACCTCGTCCATCACCGCACCGACACGTCGAGCCTCATCGAGGCCTCGAATGTCTGGCCGGGTTGCAGCGTGCGCAACCCCAGTGCGGCCGGGTCATCGCCGTGGATGGCGTCGCTGACATGGCTGACCGGTTCGACACAGAAATACGCCTTGTTGCCCGGTGTGTAGACGACCAGGCGTGTCAGCGTCGAGCTCAGCCGGAGCGAAAACACCTCGTCGACGATGCGCGCGGGGCTGTGCCAGCCGTCGAAGCAGTGGTCAAAGGCCAGCTGGGTGACATCGCCGTCGATCTCCGCTTGCGCCACTTTGCTCACCGGCAGTTGCGCCTCGTTGGGGTCCCAACGGTGGCTCACCTCAAGGTGCAGGTGGCTGCGCTCGCGCTTCGGGAAATACGGGTGCCAGCCCAAACCGACGGGCTGCGCTGTGTCGGCGGTGTTGGACACGGCGAGCGTCACGGCCAGCGAGTGCGGCGCCAAGGTGAACGCCTGCTGCACCTCGAATGCAAACGGCCAGTGCGCGTCGGGCGTGTGCCGGTAGCGCAGCACCGCCGAGGTCGCGCTCTGCGCCACCACCTCCCAGGCGCGCAACCAACCCACGCCATGCACCGAATGCGGGTTGTCATCGAAGTTGGTCGCGGTGGTGTAGTCGCGGCCCTGCCAGCGGAAACGCTGGTAGGCCAGCCGGTTCGAGTAAGGCACCAGCGGGTAGCAGGCCGACTGGCGCGCCGTGGCCAGGTCGCCGGATTCGGTCGAGCGCAGGATCGGCGTGCCGCCATGCCACAGCCCGGCGATGGAGCCGCCGAGGTCGGCGCGCAGCGCGAGGCGCAGGTCGCCTGCCTGCAACTCGACGGCGTGGTCGCGGCCGAAACGGCCCGGGGCGACGGCTGCGGCGTTCAATTCAGGTCGGCCTTGAGGTAGTGCGATCCCGCGATCGGGCTGAAGTAATACGGCGGAATCTCCTCGAAACCCAGCGAGGCGTAGAGACTGCGCGCGGCCTCCATGTCGTCCAGGGTGTCGAGCAACGTGGCCGAATACCCCGCGCGGCGGGCTTCGTCAAGCAAGGCTTGCGCCATCAGCCGCCCGAGCCCGAAACGACGGAACGCTGGCCGCACGTACAGCCGCTTCATCTCGCAGGCGTTGGGATAGTCGACATCGGCCAGCCCCTTGAACGCACCGCAGCCCGCCAGTTCGCCGTCGACGAAGGCCAACATCAGGTGCCCGCTGGGTGGTGCATAGGTGCCGGGCAGCTCGGCCAGCTCGGCCTCGAAATTCTGGAACTCGAGGCCGATGCCCAGGCTGTTCCCGTACTCGCGGAAGATGCCGCGCGCAAGGTCCAGCAGTTCGTCGCCATCGGGCGTCACCAGACTGATGTCAGAAAGCGGCATGGAGGGTGTGGGGGTGCATCCCAAGTCAGTTTATCGCCGACAGGCCATGCGACTCGCCCTGGCTGCGATCGCGCATCTGATGATCCGACTCGCGCGCAGGGATAAGCGCCCGCGCAGACATGCCTCGGCCTATGATGAATCCAGCCACTGGCCACACGCCTTTGAGGATGTGATGTTCGACTCCACGATCCCTTTCGGCGAACCCGAACTGATGCGGGCCAGCAGCTTCAGGCAGTACCTGCCTCATCGCGACGGTGATTCGGCATGCGCTGCCGTCTGCCCAAAGTTGGCCGCGCTGAGCCCGTCGCTGATGGCCGATTTGGGGCAAGGCGCGACGCGCGAACAGCGCACCGAGCCGCTCGATGTGCTGGCTGCTTGCGTGCGCCATGCGCAGCCGGTGACCGTGCACCTGCAGTGCGGCGAGCACGCGGTGCCGTTGACCCTGTTTCCTCACGAGCGGCTGCTGCATTGCCCCATTTCGATCGACCTGCTGCTGGCCCAGCGAGAACCCGACCCGCAGGTGATCCACATCGAGCCGGCACTGCTGGCGGCACCGACTGAAGCCGCATGGCACCGTGGTCGCCCTGGGCCGTTTGCGATCGCTGACCTGTGTTTTCACCCACTGGGCGCCATCCTGTGGGACATGGCGCTGCACGGCGGGCGCCGCGAGTTGCTGCCAGAGATTTCTGGGGCCGCTGTCTACCGGGTCAGCCACGGGCTGGATCTGGGCGACGTGGCGATGTCGGGTACCTTGCTGTCGGCGGTCTACCGGCTGCGCCGCGAGCCCTGTCGGCTGCGCGACATCGCCACTTGGCCAGGCTTCGACCGCGAACGCGCGATGCGCCTGCTGAACGGGCTGTACCTTCAATCGGGGTTGATCGTCAGCCGCTCGCACCCCGACGCGGTGCGCGACAGCTGGTTCGCAGCGCTCGGTTCGCGCTGACAGCAGCGCTGGCCGCTGCACCGACGGCCAGCACCTTCGCTCAAAGCGTGTTCAGCGCTGTCCGAGCAGTTCCCAGCGCTCCAGTGCGCCCAACAGTTCGTCATCAATCGTCGCGATGCGCACCTGCGCCGCGGCGAGGCCTTTCGGGTCGCGACTGTAGGCGTCGGCATCGGCCAGCAGCGCGGCCAGCTTCGCCTGCTCGGCTTCGAGCGCCTCGATGCGGCCCGGCAACTCGTCGAGTTCGCGCTGCTCCTTGTAGCTGAGCTTGCGCGGCTTCGGCGCAGCGGGAGCCGCCACGATCGCGGGCGCTGCCGCGGGCTTGGCAGCAGGCGAGGTGCCCTTGGCCGCCCGCGCCGCCTGCGCGCGAATCGCCTGCGCCCGGTCGCGCTGGATCTTCCAGTCTTCGTAACCGCCTTCGTACTCGCGCCACTGGCCGGGCGACTCGTCGCCCTCCCACACGATCGTGCTGGTCACAACGTTGTCGAGGAAGCGGCGGTCGTGGCTGACCAGGAACACCGTGCCCTTGTAGGCCTGCAGCAGCTCTTCCAATAACTCCAGCGTGTCGATGTCGAGGTCGTTGGTCGGCTCGTCGAGCACCAGCACGTTGGCAGGGAGTGCGAACAGGCGCGCCAGCAGCACGCGGTTTCTTTCACCACCGCTCAAGGTGCGCACCGGCGAGTTGGCACGCTCGGGCGAGAACAGGAAGTCGTTCAGATAACTCATCACGTGCTTGCGCTGGCCGGCGAACTCGACCCATTCGCTGCCCGGGCTGATGGTGTCGGCGAGCGTCGCGTCGAGGTTCAGCGTGCTGCGCATCTGGTCGAAGTAGGCGACCTCGATCTTGCTGCCCTGGCGCACGCTGCCACTGTCGGGTTGCAGCTGGCCGAGGATCAGCTTGAGCAGCGTCGTCTTGCCGGCGCCGTTCGGCCCGATCAGCCCGACCTTGTCGCCGCGCAAGATGGTCGCGCTGAAGTCCTTGACGATCAGCTTCGGTGTGGCATGGTCGTTGAACTGCAAGGTCACGTCGCGCAGCTCGCCGACGATCTTGCCGCTGGGCGCACCCGAGTCGACTTCGAGTCGCACCTGGCCGAGTGAGTCGCGCCGCTTCTGGCGCTGATCGCGCAGCACCTCGAGGCGCTGGATGCGCGCGACGCTGCGCGTGCGGCGGGCTTCGACGCCCTTGCGGATCCACACCTCCTCCTGCGCCAGCAGCTTGTCGGCGCGCGCGTTGGCCAGCGCATCGGACGCGAGCTGGTCTTCCTTCAACTTGTCGTAAGCGCTGAAGTTGCCAGGGTAGCTGCGGATGATGCCGCGGTCGAGTTCGATGATGCGGGTGGCCACACCGTCGAGGAAGGCGCGGTCGTGGGTGATCAGCATCACGCTGCCCTTGAAGCTGCGCAGCAGTTCTTCCAGCCACGAAATCGAATCGAGGTCGAGGTGGTTGGTCGGCTCGTCGAGCAGCAGCACGTCGGGCACCGCGACCAGCGCCTGCGCCAGCGCGACGCGCTTCTTCATGCCGCCCGACAACTGTCCGATCTCGCGCGTGCCGTCCAGATGCAATTGCGCCAGCGTGGTCTCGACGCGTTGCTCCCAGTTCCAGGCATCGAGCGCTTCGATGCGGGTCTGCAGCGCATCCAGGTCGACGCCATCGGCATGGTCTTCATACGCCTGTCGCACCGCACGCGCTTCGGCCACGCCCTCGCTGACCGCATCGAACACGCTGTGACCCGGATCGAACACAGGTTCCTGCGGCACGTAGCAGATGCGCACGCCCTGCGTCATCTGCAGCAGGCCGTCGTCGAGTTTTTCGAGGCCGGCGATGATTTTCAGCATCGACGACTTGCCGGCGCCGTTGCGGCCGATCAGGCCCAGCCGCTCGCCGGTGTCGAGCGAAAACGCCGCGTTGTCGAGCAGGGCCACGTGGCCGAAAGCCAGATGGGCATTGGAGAGGGAGAAGACAGCCATCCCTCGATTGTGCGGGTTGACCCTGACGTGGATCCGAGGCGACCCCGGCCCGAGCGCCGAAAATGTGAGGATGCCTGCCCCAGACCTCTTTCACGACGCGTTCTACACGTTCGTCGACATTGCCGATGTCGAGGGCACCGCATCGACGCTGCGCGAGTTGACCGCGGCGCTCACCGGCGTGGTGCTGGTGGCACGTGAAGGCCTCAACGGCACGCTGGCTGCCACGGCGACAGCGCTCGATGCGTTCCGTGTGGCGCTCGCCATCGATCCCCGGCTGGAAGGCCGCTTCAATGGTGTCGCCTTCAAGCGCAGCCCCTGCGTCACGCCACCGTTCCAGCGGATGAAGGTGCACAGCCGGCCTGAGATCCTGCCGCTGGGAGTGGATGGCGTGAATGC